>CALMOJ010000260.1 GCA_937871815.1 uncultured Neisseriales bacterium | reverse complement strand
GGTTTAGTTTTTAGCTTTGGCCGCCTCGCCAGCGACCACCCCGTCCGGCTTTGCCGTCGCCCCCCCTTCGGCGGAGGGGAATAAAAGCAAAGACTGCAGAGATTGCGCTTTTTTGCGCATTTCGCCTTGGCAATCCCTGCGCCCTTGAGACTTTGAACAAGTTCTGAGCACCCACAAAAAACCCTCTGGTGTCTAGCCAGAGGGTTTTTTGTGGGGCACACACCGTGTGGCTTTAGCCAAACTTGCCGGTGATGTAGTCTTCCGTCGCCTTTTGCTTAGGCGCGGTAAAGATTTGATCGGTTTCGCTAAATTCGACCAAGTCGCCCAAATACATATACGCCGTGTAGTCCGACACCCGTGCCGCTTGCTGCATGTTATGCGTCACAATGGCAATGGTGTAGTTCTCTTTCAGCTCGTGTACCAGCTCTTCGATTTGCGCCGTAGAAATCGGGTCGAGCGCGGAGGTCGGCTCGTCCAACAGTAGCACTTCGGGCTTGTTGGCCACGGCACGCGCAATACACAGCCGCTGCTGTTGGCCACCAGACAGCGAGTTGCCCGACTGCTTGAGCTTGTTTTTGACCTCTTCCCACAGCGCGGCTTTTTTCAACGCCCACTCTACACGGTCATCCATTTCGCTCTTGGACACCCTTTCGTACAGCTTGATGCCGAAAGAGACGTTGTCGTAAATCGACATCGGGAACGGGGTGGGCTTTTGGAACACCATGCCGACCTTGGCTCGCAACAGGTTCACATCCACATCGTTGCCCAGAATATTGTGCCCTTCGAGCAAAATCTCCCCTTCGGCACGCAGGTTGGGATACAGCTCAAACATCCGGTTAAACGTCCGCAGCAGGGTCGATTTGCCGCAGCCAGAAGGGCCAATAAACGCGGTTACCTTGCCGGTGGGAATATCAAGATTGATATTTTTCAGTGCCAGAAAGCTGCCGTAGTAAAAATTCAGGTTTTTAACTTGTAGCTTGATAGAGTCAGTCATCGGGTCTTGACCTTAATGCGATTGATTTTGTTGGCTACCAAACCAACGCGCCAAGATGTTCAGGGTCAGCACGCTGAAGGTAATAAGGAGCGCACCTGCCCAAGCAAGGGTGTGCCAATCTTCGTAGGGGCTCATGGCAAACTGGAAAATCACGATGGGCAAATTGGCCATCGGGGCATTCATGTTAGAGCTCCAGAATTGATTGTTGAGTGCGGTAAACAACAGCGGGGCGGTTTCGCCAGAGATACGCGCAATCGCCAGCAAAATACCGGTCATCACGCCCGCCTTAGAGGCCCGCAGTGTCACCAGCATAATCACCTTCCATTGCGGCGCACCCAAGGCGGCAGCGGCTTCACGCAGGCTATTTGGCACCAGCCGCAGCATGTTTTCGGTGGTGCGCACCACCACCGGAATCACCAACAGCGACAAGGCCAACGTCCCTGCCCAGCCCGAGAAGTGCCCGACCGACACCACATACACTTCGTAAACAAATAGCCCAATCACAATAGATGGGGCAGACAGCAGAATGTCGTTGATAAAGCGCGTCGTAGGGGCCAGCCAGCCTCGGTTGCCAAATTCAGCCAGATAGACCCCAGCCAAAATACCCACCGGTGTGCCGATCAAGGTGCCAAAAACCGTCATCAGCACACTGCCGTAAATGGCATTGGCCAGCCCACCTTGGCTACCTGGGGGCGGTGTGCTTTGGGTAAACACCGATAGCGACAAGCCGCCCAGCCCGAGTTTAAGCAGCGTGTATAAAATCCACACCAGCCAAAACAGGCCAAACACCACGGTCAGCATCGACAAGACTTTGTTGACGGTATTGAGCAAGCGGCGGCGGCGATAAAGTAAGGAATTGGTCATGTTTAGCGTCCTTGCCGATTAGCTTTCTTTGCCTTCGTTGGCTTTTAGGCGCAGCAGCAGCAATTTGGAGCAGGCCAAGACAACAAAGGTAATAAAAAAGAGGATAAGCCCCAGCTCAATCAAGGAGGACAGGTAAAGCTCACCCTCGGCTTCGGCAAATTCATTGGCGAGGGAAGAGGCAATCGAGTTGGAGGGATTAAACAGCCCTGGCGAGAGCTGGTAGGCGTTACCAATTACAAAGGTCACGGCCATGGTCTCGCCCAACGCCCGCCCCAAGCCCAGCATAATGCCGCCGACCACACCGGTTTTGGTGTAGGGCAGCACCACGTTGCGCATGACTTCCCACGTCGTCGCACCGAGGCCATAGGCCGATTCTTTGAGCATGGGCGGCACGACTTCAAACACATCGCGCATCACCGAGGCGATAAACGGAATAATCATCACCCCCAGAATCAAGCCGGCGGTAAAGACACCAATCCCCATCGGCAAGCCCTGAAACAACAGCCCGACCAAAGGTAAGCCGCCGAGGTTATCCATCACCCACGGCTGCACGTATTCCGAAAATAGCGGGGCAAAGACAAACAAGCCCCACATCCCGTAGATGATGGAGGGAATGCCCGCCAGCAGCTCAATCGCCACACCCAAAGGACGGCGTAGCCATGCAGGACACAGCTCGGTGAGGAACATGGCAATGCCAAAGCTCACCGGTACGCCAATTGCCAAGGCAATGCTGGCGGTGACCAAGGTGCCAAAAATCGGCACCAACGCACCAAATTTTTGCGCTACAGGGTCCCAGTCGGCGGAGGTCAGAAAAGAGAAGCCAAAGTGCTTGATAGCCGGCATCGCGCCATCAACCAAAGACCCCAAAATGGCAACCAGTAGTGCCAACACCAAAAAGGCAAAGCCCCGCGTTACCAGTCTAAAGGCGGGGTCTAGGTTGGTGCGGGTCGGTTGAATGGGAGAGGAGGGGGAAGGATTCATCAACGATTCTCAGGGGGGTGCGCGCCTACGGCAGTCATCAAGCACGGCAATAGGGGCGGGAGGATGGCCGCTGCACAGACAGCGCAGCGGCCTAGCCCTCCGATTTTACTTCCAAACAGCCTTGCCGCTGCCATCTGCAATTTGTTTCCAGCTTTCGCGTACGACTTTTTTCACGCTGTCTGGCATGGGCACATAGTCCATCCCGTCGGCCATTTTGTCGCCATTGCTATACGCCCAGTCAAAGAACTTAAGCGTTTCGGTCGATTGCTCGGGCTTGTCGGCTTTTTTGTGCATCAAGATAAACGTGGCACCGGTAATCGGCCAGCTGTCCTTGCCCGCTTGATTGGTCAGGATTTGGTAGAAGCCATCGGCGGCTTTCCAGTTGGCGTTGGCGGCAGCCGCTTTAAAGCTGTCATCGCTAGGCTGAACAAAGCTACCGGCTGCATTTTTAAGCGCGGTGTGGGCAATTTTGTTTTGCTTGGCGTAGGCGTATTCCACATAACCAATCGCACCCTTGATACGGGTCACATAGTTGGCCACACCTTCGTTCCCCTTGCCGCCCACCCCTGCTGGCCAGTTCACAGCCGAGTTTTCACCAACCTTGGTTTTCCATTCTTCCGACACGCGGGACAGGTAGTTGGTAAAGATAAAGGTGGTGCCCGAGCCATCGGAGCGGCGCACCACGGTAATGGCGGAATCGGGCAGGTTAACGCCAGGATTCAATGCGGTAATGGCAGGGTCATTCCATTTGGACACTTTGCCCAGGTAGATGTCGGCCAGCAGTGTGCCGGTCAGCTTGAGTTGACCCGCTGTAATCCCAGGCACGTTGACCACCGGCACCACCCCACCCATCACGGCAGGAAACTGCACCAAGCCTTCTTTGTTCAACTCTTCGCGGGTCAGGGGCTTGTCAGACGCACCGAAATCGACGGTTTTGGAAGTGATTTGCTTGATACCGCCACCCGAGCCAATCGACTGGTAGTTCATGCCGATATTGGTTTTAGTCTTGTAGGCTTCGGCCCATTTGGCGTAGAGCGGATAAGGGAAGGTCGCACCCGCGCCGGTGATGTCGGCAGCACACGCCACAGACGAAAACAAAGAGCCGGACAACGTCAGGACAGCAGCAAAGCGAAGCGTAGATTTCATGCGGTGCTCCCAGAGTGGAGGGGGGGAATGAACAGATTTGAGCTGCATCCTATCCCGATTAAATTGCAGTTATATTACAACAGCCCACCCCCTGCCGCTGAGAACCCATCCGATACCGGCTTGATGCGGCGCAAGGTTCAAGAAGCTACGGTAGCGCTCCACAAACTCAACAAGCAGTCACATCCTGCCTGTCACGCCCTACTTTACCAGCACCCCCTTGAATGGTTTGCCATAATTAGACCCAGTGCCTTATTTCTGAAAGCCACCTTATGCCAACCTACGCCATCGTTCTCCCTGCCGATAAAATTCGCCAATTTGTTGAAATCGCGACCACAGAATTTTCTAACACGGTCTACATCGACGGCATTTTTTTTGTTTGCGCCAAAAAACCAGCGTTTGCGGTCTGCAAAGAGCTACGCGAAAAGTTGGATGCGCCGCAGGTCATGGTGTTGGGGTTGTCACGCAATACGGCGGTACTCGGGGTGGACCACGAGAAGACCGCCGGTCTACAACGGCTGGTGGCCTTGGCCTAGGTTCGGCTAAACCGCCAACGCCGCACAAAACCCCGCCTCAATCGCTCGCTGGGCATCCAGTGCGGCGGCCTCGCTGGCACCGCCAATCACCTGCACCGTTTGCCCCTCTGCCTTCAAGGTC
The DNA here is from genome assembly GCA_937871815.1 of uncultured Neisseriales bacterium. GTDB lineage: Bacteria > Pseudomonadota > Gammaproteobacteria > Burkholderiales > Aquaspirillaceae > Rivihabitans. Next base: position 125 of record CALMOJ010000260.1, on the reverse strand, counting down.
GCTGCAAGCGCATTGACCGACACTTGCCCCGCACACACCACCACCGTATCCACCGCCAAAACGTGGGTCTGACCCGCCACGGTCAGATGCAAACCGGCATCATCCATCCGCTGATAGGTCACCCC
>CALMOJ010000259.1 GCA_937871815.1 uncultured Neisseriales bacterium | reverse complement strand
TTGCTCGCCGTTGGGCTGTAGTTCGAATTTGAAGGCTTGAAGACGTTCCATAACAGCCATTATGCCTTTGTAGCGGCGCACCGATTGCGGTGATTCGGCAAACCATTGCGCAGCAGCAAACACTACATTAAAGTCAAAAACAGGATTGCTACGCAATCCGTGCTACCCATCCCCGCCCTGAAGGACGGGGCTTTCCGCACACTGGGGTAAATACCCCCTAGATTCTTTTAACCCCCCCGTGAGGGTCTGGCGGTCTTGCCCGCCCGCCACCCCAGAGCCGCCCAATGAATCCCCATCTTGCCTCACTCCAGCCCTACCCCTTCCAAAAGCTCCGCACCCTGTTTGCCGGTGTGCAGCCCAATCCCGAGCGCACCGCCATCAATCTGTCGATAGGCGAGCCCAAACACGCCGCCCCCGCCACCGTGACCGATGCGCTGGTGGCCAACCTTGGCGGACTGTCCGCCTACCCCGCCACCCAAGGCAGCGATGCCCTGCGCCAAGCCTGCGCCGACTGGCTCAGCCGCCGCTACGGGCTGCCCGCCCTCGACATTGCCCGCCAAATTTTGCCGGTCAATGGCAGTCGCGAAGCCCTGTTTGCCTTTGTGCAAACCGTGATTGACCCCACCGCCTTTGACGGGTGCAAGCCGGTGGTGATTTCGCCCAACCCGTTTTATCAAATTTACGAAGGCGCGGCGGTGCTGGCAGGGGCGGAGCCGTATTACGTCAACTGCCACGCTGACCGCCAATTCCAACCGGACTGGCACAGCGTCCCCGAGGCCGTCTGGCTGCACACCCAAGTGGTATTTGTCTGCAGCCCGGGCAACCCCACCGGCAGCGTCATGTCGTTGAATGACTGGCAAGACCTGTTCGAGCTGTCCGACCGCTACGGCTTTATCATCGCCTCGGATGAGTGCTACTCCGAAATCTACTTCGACACGCCGCCCCTCGGCGGGCTAGAAGCCGCCATGACCCTCGGGCGGGATGATTTTGCCAATTTGGTTATGTTTACCAGCCTGTCCAAACGCTCCAACGTGCCAGGGATGCGCTCCGGCTTTGTGGCGGGGGATGCGCGGGTACTGGAAAAATTCTTGCTGTATCGCACCTATCACGGCTCGGCCATGAGCCCCACCGTGCAAGCCGCCAGTGTGGCCGCATGGGCAGACGAAGCCCACGTCATCGAAAACCGCCGCCTCTACGCCGACAAATTCGCCGCCGTCACCCCGATTGTGGCCGCCGCGCTGTCGGTTAGCCGCCCCGAAGCCGGCTTTTACCTGTGGGCGAAAGTGGCGGGGGACGATGCGGTATTTGCCCGTGAACTGCTGCGCCAAGAAAATGTGACCGTCCTCCCCGGCAGCTATTTGGCACGTACCGCCCAAGGTAGCAACCCAGGCGCGGGCTATATCCGCATTGCCTTGGTCGCCCCCTTGGCAGAATGTGTCGAAGCCGCCGAACGCATTGCCCGTTTTGCCGCTAACATGGCGGCCAGCTAATTTTTTGTGGCTGACCGAATCCCTCTTTTTGTTTATTTTTTGCACAAGGTTTACACACTATGCACGCCTACCAAGCCCTGATTGAAGACGCTTTCGAACGCCGCGCCGACCTCACCCCCAGCACGGTCAGCCCAGAGATTAAATCTGCTGTGATGGCAGTGATTGATGCCCTCGACAACGGCAGCCTGCGCGTCGCCGAAAAACAAAATGGGGACTGGGTGGTCAACCAGTGGCTGAAAAAAGCCGTTTTGCTGTCGTTCCGTATCCGCGACAACGCCATGCTGGACGATGGGGTCTCCCGCTATTACGACAAAGTGGACACCAAGTTCTACAACTGGGATGACAGCCGTTTTGCCCAAGCGGGCTTCCGTGTCGTCCCTGGTGCCGTGGCACGGCGCGGCGCGTTTATCGCCAAAAACACGGTGCTGATGCCCAGCTACGTCAATATCGGCGCGTATGTTGATGAAGGGACGATGGTTGATACATGGGCAACGGTCGGTTCGTGCGCTCAAATCGGCAAGAACGTCCATTTGTCGGGGGGCGTGGGCATTGGCGGCGTGTTGGAGCCTTTGCAAGCCAACCCCACCATCATCGAAGACAACTGCTTTATCGGCGCACGTTCCGAAGTGGTCGAGGGCGTGATTGTCGGCGAAGGCTCGGTGATTTCGATGGGTGTGTATATCGGCCAATCCACCAAGATTTATGACCGCGAAACCGGCGAAGTGAGCTATGGCCGTATCCCACCTGGCTCGGTCGTGGTTTCTGGCAATCTGCCTTCTGCTGACGGCAAATACAGCCTGTACTGCGCGGTGATTGTGAAAAAGGTCGATGCCCAAACCCGCTCCAAGACCAGTATCAACGAGCTGCTGCGCGGCATCTAAGAGCCTGTCTACGATCTAGCGAACGAAGGGTCAGCCAAGGCGAAATTCGGAAAAAAAGCGCAGTTGACACGAGGTCAATGAGCATTTTTTTTTCGAATTTCAACGCAGGATCACCCGAGTCTCGCAGATCGTAGACAGGTTCTAAGCACCTCGCTGCCCCACCCCCCCGCGCCCCGCCTCGCCTGTGCCGTACAACAGGGGCGGGGCGCGGTGTTTTTTGGGGGGGCTAGTAGGCGATTCAAACCACACGCCGCACGTCCCTAGCCGCCCATTTTGGGTCAACCGGTGTATCCTTCGACCTCATTTATTTTTTGACGACATGGTTCCCGTTATGCCCAGTGCGCGCGCTTGTTTTTTCCTGATTTTTACCGCCTGTGTGGGGGCGATGGCCTTCGCGTTGTATGCTCAACATGGGCTTGGGCTGACTCCCTGTCCGCTGTGTATTTTCCAGCGGGTGGCAACGATCGGTGCGGGTGTGCTGGCATTGCTGGCCGCGCTGATTAACCCCCACCGTGGGCTGTGGCCGAATGTGTTGGCGGGGCTGGTGGGGCTGGCGGCATTGGCTGGCGCGGGCGTGGCGGGCTGGCAAGTGAAGCTGCAACTATTTACGGCTGCCGACAAAATCCCCGCCTGCGGGCCGGGCTTGGATTACATGCTCGAAACCCTGCCCTTTGCCGAGATGTTGGCCAAGGTGTTTCGCGGCAGCGGCGAGTGCGCCGAGATTACATGGCGGCTGCTGGGCTTGCCGATGCCGGTGTGGTCGCTGGTGTTTTTTGTCGGCATCGCGGGCGTGGCGATGTGGCTTGCCAGCCGCCGTCCTACGCGGTGGTTGTATCGGTGAGGGGCGGGCGCGGCCTGTTGTGCGGCTATTGGATGAATCAGGAGAGGCGATGAATTCCCCACTGCAAAAAACCCAAGCAAGTGCGCTGCATGAAGATTGTCTGGCATTGCAGGATGCTTATGCAAAGACAGGGAAGCTTAACGATTTGACCCACCAGCGATTGGTGCGCGAAGCTCGGAAGCTCTGTGCGTTGTCCTCAGTGTCTGCATGGGAGGGCTACCGATTATTGGCCGCGCTGGCCGCTTTAAAAGGCCAGCGGCGCGACTGCCAAACCCATTACCAAGCAGCAGAAAAATTGGGCGTGCTTTCAGGCATTCCCCTGCAGAACAAAATAGTTTCTTTTTTAAGCTTGGGGCTATGGGACGATGCGGAGGCACTCTTGCCGCAGGTCGTGGCGGGTATCGCCGACGCTCCGATGGACGTGGACTATCTGGCCATGACGGCACGCATCGCTTGGCAGCTTGGCAAGTTCGACACGCTGCACACGCTTGTCGATGCCTTTGACCGGCGAAACCTGCTCGACCGCCTGCCTATTCATCCCAACACCATTACGATGGCGTGTGATTTGATGGCGCGACACGGGGTCACCGAGCAGGCCGTATTTGAGCGGATTGCTTTTGCCACAGCGCAATTATTTACACGCTACAGTAAGCCCTTGGGGGGCTTCTGCTGTGTTGTTCTGCCAGTAGGGATACGCTGCCAAATTGTCTTGCCCTTTGCCTCTATCGCCGAGGTGGTTGAGGCGGATTTTTTCTTGGCCGAGCAGATGGTGGCGCAGTTTGAACACCCCCTCGCTGATTTAATCACCCTCTCCACAACACGTAGCGTTGAGCCATGACCAGCACCGCTCTTGATTTTTTAGACAGCGCGAAACGCCTTCTCGACCAACCCAACCCCGCCGAAATAGCGTGCCGTAATGCCGTCAGCCGTGCCTATTACGCGGTGTATCACCACGCCCTCTCCCATGCCGATACCCAAGACTGGGCTTGCTACGAAATGCCCGCACACCAAGGGCTGGCTGAACGGTATGCGGCAAACCAACACAAAGCATTGGCCTACCAGCTGACGGATTTGCACAAATCACGCTGTGCCGCCGACTACCAACTGAACTACACCTATAGCCAAAGCAACGCCGTAGAGCACTTGGCCAAATGCGAAAAATGGATTGAGCGGACGGCTTAGACTTAACGGCTCAGCCCCCCACAAAAACGGCGACCACCATTTTCCTTAGAACCTGTTCAAAGTCCCAATGGTGCAGGGGTTGCCAAGGCGGAATTTGCAAAAAATGCGCGTTGACACGCGGTCAATGCGGATTTTTTGGGGCATTTCAACGCAGACTTACCCGAGTCTTGCAGAGCGCAGACAGGATTCTAAGTCCAGACAGGGCAAACATCCGCCCCCCTCTCTCTACATCCCCGCCCGCAGAGCCGCCACCAAATCAGGCGCGGCTTCTGGGGCTTGGTTGGCGCGGACCAACTGAATGCCATCGGACAACACGGCAATCACATCAATCGCCATCTCGAAGGCTCGCTCGGCCTGACGTGGATGAGCCAAGGCCTTGGCAAAGGCCGCTGCTAATTCGGCGAGGGCGGGATAGCCCGCTTCTGCCGCACACCGCGCCAGTTCCTCTGCCGCCGTGACAAAGCCAGGGGCAATGCCGTGCAGCCGTGCCGCAATGCGCTCCGTGGTCAGTCGCTGAATCAGCGAAGGGCCTTGCAGCAAAAATGCCGCACGGTCAATGCCGGGCTCTGGCGGCGGAGCTTCGGCGTTGAGCAGGCCAAACAAGGCAGCCAGTGCCGTGGGGGGGAGTGTGACCGGCACAGAAGACGACCCTGTTTTGGTCGCTGCTGCTGCGGCGGCGGCAATTTCTTCGGCTTTTTCCATCTCTTCCAGCCGCATCGGGCGGCGTAGCAAGGGAATGTCATCCACCAAAATTGCGCCAGGAATCGCCGAGGGCGTGTAGCTATCGGGCTGCCCCCATGTTTCGGCCTGTGCCATTAAGTCGTGACCAAGAGGGTCGCCGCTGTGCTGCTCGCGGACATGGGGAATGGCATCGACCAAAATGCTGCCGCTGAATGGGGCAGCAGGCGGTGCGGGGGGCGGGGCAACGGGCAAGGCGGCGGCTTCTGCCTGAACTTCTGCTTCTGCTTCCGCCTCTGCCAGCACCTGAGCCATCCGCCATGCCGTCGCAGGGTCGATGGCCTCTTCGGCGGCCATGCTTTCTGCTGCTGAAGTCGGCTCGACCACCAAAAAGGCCGCTGCACCCAAAGCGGGGGCAAGAGGGGCGGAAGCCTCGACGGCCTTGCTGGCAGCCGGTGGCGAGACAAAGGGTGGGGGCAATTCTGCCCACTGCGGGGGCGTGTCAAAGAGTTCGAGCGGGCTATCGGCGGCGAAATCCAAGGAGAGGTCGGTCTCGTCCACGTCATCGGCTTCGCGCTCGGCCAGCGCGTCTGCTTCAGCCTCTTCTGCTTCGACCGCTACACCCTTCGCAACCGGTAGCGATTGTGCCGCCACCAGCAGGGCATCGCGGTCCGCATCTGGGGGGGTGTCCAGTGCGTCTAGCGACGGCATGACCCAGTCGTCTAGCGGCGCGGCGGGAGGGGCGGGCTCGGGTTCTGATTCGGGGGCGGGCTCTGCGTCTGCTTCTAGGGCAGGCATCGCCCCGCTTAACAGCCTATCCAAGGCCGACAGGGTGGGCATCGCGGCGGCCTCTGCCTCCTGCGTGGCGACCATTGGCACGGCCTCGGCCACCGGTGCCGCGTCCTCCGCGACGGCGTGAACCAAGGCCGCAAACATATCTTCTGCTGGCGCGGTGGGTTGCGGTGCAGCGGCGGGGACTTCGACGACTTCGGCGGGGGTAACGGCCAGCACGGGCGGGACGGGTTCTGTCACCACTGTAGCTTCTGGTGACGCAAAGCCCCAAGGCGTGCGGGGGGGGGCGGCGTAGTCAAACCCCAATCGGGCATCACTTGCCATTGCAGCCGTGTATGCCTCAACGACCGGCGGGACGGGTGCAGGCATTTCTATTTCGGCGATGGGTGCGGCGGTCAGCGTGGATCGTGCCGGTTCAGCGGTGGCCAGTACGGGCAAGGCCGCTTCTGGCGAGGCTTCGGCGGGGTCGAGTGCCAGTGGTACGGCAGGCAGCTCGGCTTCGTCAAATGCAAACGGGAAAGGGTTGACTACGGCAGCGGGTGCTTCGATCTCTTTCGGTTCGGCAGTCAGTAGCGGCGCAGCAGTCAGTGTCGGCACGGCGGGGGCAGGTGCGACGGGTTCAGGCTGGGCGG
>CALMOJ010000258.1 GCA_937871815.1 uncultured Neisseriales bacterium | reverse complement strand
GATGTATCTGGCGCAATCCTACGACCACCGCATCATTGATGGCCGCGAAGCCGTGTTGTCCTTGGTGGCGATTAAAGATGCCATCGAAGACCCCGCTCGCCTGATTCTCGACCTCTAATCTTCCTTGTTCCCCGTTGGCGTGTTTGGCACGCAACGGGGGCAATGGCACTGTCCCACAAGGAACACTGTATGAGCCAAAGTTTTGATGTTGTTGTGATTGGTGGCGGCCCTGGCGGTTACGTTGCTGCGATTCGTGCGGCACAGCTGGGCTTTACCACAGCCTGTATTGACGCGTTTAAAAACCCCGAAGGCAATCCCAGCTTGGGCGGCACTTGCCTAAACGTTGGTTGCATCCCCTCCAAAGCCCTGCTGCAATCGTCTGAGAATTTCCACGCGATGCAGCATGAGTTTGCTAACCACGGCATCTCCGTGGAAGGCGCGAAAATCGACATCGCCGCGATGTTGGCACGCAAAAACGGCATCATCACCAAGAACGCAGGCGGGATTGCTTTCCTGTTCAAAAAGAACAAGGTCGCTAACCTGCACGGTCTGGGTAAGTTTGTTGGGCGGCAGGGTGAAAAATGGCAAATCGAAGTGACCGAGGGTGAAACCACCCAAGTCATCGAAGCCACCCACGTTATCGTGGCGACCGGCTCAACGCCGCGCCCTTTGCCTGGCATCACCATCGACAACGTCCGTGTGCTGGATAACGCCGGTGCCTTGTCCATGACCGAAGTCCCTGCCCGCTTGGGTGTGATTGGGGCGGGGGTGATTGGCTTGGAAATGGGCAGCGTGTGGAAGCGTCTGGGTGCCGATGTGACCGTGCTCGAAGCCGCCGAAACCTTCTTGCCGATGGTTGACCAACAAATCGCCAAAGAAGCACTGAAAACCCTGACCAAAGAAACCGGTCTGGTGATTCACAATGGCGTAAAAATCGAATCCACTGAAGCCTCGGCCGAAGCGGTGACGGTTAAATACACCCTTGCTGGCGAAGCCCGTGAGCTGGTGGTAGACAAGCTGATTATTTCGATTGGTCGCGTTCCCAACACCCAAGGCCTGAACGCGGAAGCCGTCAATTTGCAAATCGACGAACGCGGCTTTGTCGTGGTGGATGACCACTGCCATACCAACCTGCCTAATGTCTGGGCGATTGGTGACGTGGTGCGTGGCCCGATGTTGGCACACAAAGCCAGCGATGAAGGCGTGGCCGTGGCCGAGCGCATTGCCGGTCAAAAGCCCCATATCGACTTTAACAACATCCCCTTTGTGATTTACACCCACCCCGAGCTGGCTTGGGTGGGCAAAACCGAAGAGCAGCTTAAAGCCGCAGGGGTGGACTACAAAAAAGGCACGTCTGGCTTTGCCGCCAACGGTCGTGCTTTGGGCTTGGGTCAAGCCGCTGGTACGGTTAAAGTGCTGGCCTGTGCGAAGACTGACCGTATTTTGGGTGTGCACATCATTGGCCCCATGGCTTCGGAGCTGATTGCCGAAGCCGTGACTGCGCTGGAATTCTCGGCCAGCAGTGAAGACATTGCCCGCATTGTTCACGCGCACCCTAGCTTGTCCGAAGTGATGCACGAGGCCTGCTTGGCTGTCGATAAGCGTCCTTTGCACGGCTAAATTTTGTCGTGTCATTGCGCTACCTTGCTATTGGGTGGCGCAATGACCTTGGGGGATTTCCCCTTTCTAAGAA
>CALMOJ010000257.1 GCA_937871815.1 uncultured Neisseriales bacterium | reverse complement strand
TCTGCTTAGGGTACTGACTGAGGGGGCGGAAATGCTCGATATGACGCTTTCCCTCGGTAGTGTCGGTCTCGCAGTAAGCACACCGCGTGCCTTGCATGGCTTCTAGCGCGACCCAAATCGCTTTCTTCTCTTCGAGGGAGAGCGTACGCCAAGCGGCACGCCCTCTGGCCTCGCTTTTTTGCCGCTTGGTCAATACCGTTGGGCAGTCCCCCCGCTTGAGTTTTTGCATCCTAGCTCTCCGTTTTAGGGCGGGAGTGTTGCTGTTTAATAGCCTGTAAGCGAATCATGCGGTCACACGCTTCCAACGCAGGGTGCCGTTCGCCAAAATGCGCAATCAGCTGGCTTTGGCACGTACAGCCTTCTGGGGTGTGGTGTCTGTTTTGCTGAATAAGGGCGTGATACGTTTGAAGTTGCTTGGCTTCTGGCACGTTGGGGATGGGGTCAATCCCCATTATCTGCGCCAAAACATCTGCACTGGATACCCCCCGCGTTTGCTGTGTAACGTGCCTGACTACCGTGGCATGTTGGGCTGTTTCTGGTGAAATTATGTGGTGTAGAACGCGAATGCTGCGCATGTCTACGCTGCTCAGTATTTGTGGGCTGTGGGTGGTGACAATAAATTGCACCTGAGGAAAGGCTTGCGTCAGGCTACCCAGCACAGATTGCTGCCATTCAGGGTGAAGGTGCATATCTACCTCGTCAATCAGCACAACCCCAGGCGTGGTTTTTGCCGCCGCTGCACCCAATTGGGGATTCAGCTTGGTGGCTCTGAACGCTATATCAGCAACCATGCAAAGCATATTGCGAATGCCATCACTGAGTAGTTCTACGGGTAAGGTGCCGTATTGCGCATGTCGTGCCACTAAGGTTTCCTGTGCAAAGGAATAATGCAGCTCCGCCCACCCCGCCGGCGCAAGGCAAGTATTGACGGCATCAGCAACCGAATGGATGTAATGGTCAAATTCTGTTGGGGTATAAAGTGTGCTGGTTTCGCTGGCGGCTAGCTTGGCTTGTAATGCGTTAAGACTCCAGTAGCGAAACCACTCTGTCAGTGATTTGTAGCTAGAGGCAGGGTCTAGGCAATCGGTGTAGCCAAGGGTGCGTGAAGAGCGTGGTAGCTTGGCTTCGGTAAGTTTTTTTTGTTGCCATAGTCGCCCTGTGCCGTAGTACGCCAACAACGGCAACACCACGTCTTCCCCTTGGCGGACGGCTTCTTGTTGGCGTTTGCCATACCGAATCAGCACACCGGCTTCTTTGATGGTGGTTTTCGCTTTGGTGGGACTGGCCAAGCGGCGTTTCCAAGCGGCATTTACCCGCTCTTCTTTCAACTCAAGTGTGGGTTCGCTTTCAGGAATAAAGCCCGTTGCCTCTAGTGTGACCCCGTTGGGGGCGTATTCCATTTCGTTGCTTTGCGTCACTCTTACCCGGGAGAGGCGAATATCGTTGGCGTGAAAATGTGTGCCTACTGCCTCATCAAATGCCCCTACATAGGGACCAAAGGCGACAGCCAGCGCATCCAGTATGGCGGTTTTTCCAATGCCATTCGCTGCAATCAATACTGTGAGCTGGGGGTGGAAGTCGATTTCTAGCATCTTAAAGCAGCGATAGTTTTCCAAGCGCAGCTTGGTGATACTCAGATGCGGCATAGTGCCCTCACGGGGTAGAGAGAAAGAACATTCATGGATGGCATTTTACTGTGATGAACACAATTCTGAACAATACCTGTTTTGGCGGCGGGGCATGTCTAGGTATAATCGCCCCATTCCAAGATTCCACTAGGACGCGAACACAATGGGCTTTCTGCAAGGCAAAAAAATTCTGATTACAGGGCTACTGTCCAATCGTTCCATCGCTTACGGTATCGCTAAAGCCTGCCATCGCGAAGGGGCAGAGCTGGCATTTACCTATGTCAACGACAAGCTCAAAGAACGCGTGGTCAGCATGGCCGCTGAGTTTGGTAGCGATATTGTGTTGCGCTGCGATGTGGCGAGCGACGAAGAAATTGACCAAGTTTTTGTGGACCTCGCCCAACGCTGGGACGGCCTAGACGGCTTGGTTCACGCCATCGGCTTTGCCCCGCGTGAATCGCTCGAAGGCGACTTTCTGGACGCGCTCTCCCGCGAATCTTTCCGCATCGCCCACGACATCAGTTCGTATAGCTTTCCGGCACTGTGCAAAGCGGCACGCCCTATGATGCGGGGTCGGGCGGCTTCTTGCCTGACGCTGTCTTACTTGGGGGCTGTGCGGGCGATTCCACACTACAACGTAATGGGTTTGGCCAAGGCTAGTCTAGAGTCCAGCGTGCGCTTTGCGGCAGTCAGCTTGGGCGCAGAAGGTATTCGCGCCAACGGTATTTCGGCCGGGCCGATTAAGACCCTCGCCGCTGCGGGTATTTCGGGCTTTGGCAAGCTGCTTAAAATGGCGGCGGACAACGCGCCGATTCGCCGCAATGTGACGATTGAAGAAGTCGGCAATGCTTCAGCGTTTTTGCTGTCTGATTTGGCTTCTGGCATTACCGGCGAAATCATGTACGTTGATGGCGGCTCTAGCATTAACGCACTGAACGTACCCGACAACGCTTAATACCGCAGCGGGTGGCCCAACAAAAAAGGTCGAGGACATCCTCGGCCTTTTTTGTTGGGTGCGGGTTTACACGCTGTTACATCCTGATACTGTTGGCTCACAGACGGGAAATGGGGCAGTGCGTATTCTGAACACATCAACCAAGGCAAACCTAGCAAACGAGGTCGCCGAGGTTGAATGGATAACGAAATCCACTTTCTCTTTCTCTCTACTGTTTTTACAAGGAAAATCATCATGAAAAAGCTTGTTAGCGTCTTGGTTGCGGGTGTGTTTGGTTTGTCTGCTGCTGCGGGTTTCGCTGCCGATGTGAAGCCTGTTGAAACCACCAAGGCCGCTGCGACGGCTGCGGTGCAAGCCGCCAACCCTGCGCCTGCGGTCAAAAAAGAAGCCACCAAACACGTCGAAAAGGCCGAGAAAAAAGTCGAAGCCAAGGTTGAGGCCGCTAAGCCAGAAGTGAAGCCGACTGCTGCGGTTAAGGTCGAAAAGAAGCTGGATTCGGTTGAGAAAAAGACCGATGCCGTGAAAGCTGCGGTTAAGCCTTAAGCTAAGGTCGGCACAAAAAAAGGACACCACACGGTGTCCTTTTTTCTGTGGGCAACACCCCCCAGCCAAGGTAGGCGAGAGGCTGACCAGAGAGGCTTAGCTGGTGTATTGCTCACGCAGTGCCCGCTTGTTCAGCTTGCCCACACTGGTGCGGGTCAGGGCTTCGACAAAGCGGATTTGCTCGGGCACGGCCCAGCGGGAGATATGGCCTTCAGCCACAAAGCCCATCATGTGCTCTCGCAGCATTTCAACGGTAACTTCGCCGGCCTCGGGGTTGAGCACCACCAGTGCCAAGGGACGCTCGCCCCATTTTTCGTCGGGGACGGCTACTACAGCACACTCGTTGACCGCAGGGTGGCTGGTTAGCATGGATTCCAGCTCTAGCGAAGAAATCCACTCGCCACCGGTCTTAATCACGTCTTTGAGCCGGTCGGTGATTTGCAGCGTGCCGCGTTCGTCCATCATCCCGATGTCGTTGGTGTGCAGGTAGCCGCTTTCCCACAGCTCGGCAGAGGCTTCTGGGTTGTGCAAATAGCCTTGGGTGAGCCAAGGGGCACGCACCACGACTTCGCCAGTACGCTTGTTGTTGTGTGGCAAGTCGCTCATATCGCCATCCACAATCCGCAAATTTACCAGTGGAATCGCTTGACCCGTTTTAATCCGAAGCGGGATTTGTGCATCTAAATCACCTTTCAGCTCTTCGGTATTCAGATGTGCAATGGTCAAAATCGGGCAGGTTTCTGACATGCCGTAGCCGACAAACACATCCAGCCCGCGTGACAAGGCTTGCTTGGCCAGCCCTTGGGTCAGTGCCGAGCCGCCAATCACCATTTTGAGCTTGGACAAATCCATATCACGCCCCACGGGGTGCGACAGCAACATGTGCAAAATCGTCGGCACGCACTGCGATAAGGTCACTTTTTCTTTCTCAATCAAGCGCAGCAGCACCTCGGGCAGATAGCGGCCTGGGTAGACTTGCTTAATCCCCATCATGGTGGCGATATACGGAATGCCCCACGCGTGAACGTGGAACATCGGGGTAATCGGCATATACACGTCTTCGTTATGCAAACGCCCATGCCCTGCTGCCGTGCCCAAACCGGCCATCACGGACAAGGAATGCAGCACCAATTGACGATGGCTAAAGAACACGCCTTTAGGCAGCCCTGTGGTGCCGGTGGTGTAGAAGGTGGTGGCGCGGGTGTTTTCGTCGAAATCAGGGAAGTCGTAG
>CALMOJ010000256.1 GCA_937871815.1 uncultured Neisseriales bacterium | reverse complement strand
CAGTTGTTTACCAATGGCGAAGCCGTGCGGCAAGTCGGCGCACAGGGCGTGATGGGCTTTGGGGCGGGCAATGAGCTGCTGATTAAAGCCGACGACCGCCGTGCCGACAGCCAAGACCTGCGCGGTGTAGAAGTGGCGGTTAAAACGCCGCTGAGCGACGCGTGGGCGGTTTCGGCTGGGGTGCGGGTGGATGCCCGTACCACCCATCTGGCCAATGCCAGCCCGATTTTGTCGCAAAACGGCGACCGTACCGATGTGTTGCTGCGGGCGGATTACGTCCCCAATAAGCCAGAGGGCGCGGCCGGCGAAAAAGACGATTGGTCGGTGTATGGCTTTGTGCAAGGCACCTTGGCGCACACCGGTAATCGCCCTGAAAACGACCGTCTGGGTGTCGGGGGCAAGTATCGGGTCAATGACCGCCTGAGCGTGCTGGCCGAAGCCTCCGAAGGGAGCTTGGGGGTGGGCGGACGGCTGGGGGCGGAGTACCGCTTATCTGACCGCAGCAATGCCTACCTGAGCTATCGCCTAGAAAACGAAAACCCCGATACCGCCTACCGTGGGCGGATGGGGAGTTGGGTGAGCGGGGCGGATTACCGCGTCAGCTCGGAAGTCCGTTTGTTTGGCGAAACCCGCCTGACCCACGGCGCGGGGCCTGAAAGCCTGACGCAGGCTTTTGGGGTGGATTTGGCCCCCAATGACCGCTGGACAGTGGGCTTAAAAACCGAGTTCGGCACAATCAGCGACCCGCTGGCAGGGGATTTGCGGCGCACGGCTTTGGGCGGCGCGTTGGGCTACAAGTTTGAGCGCACCACCTATTCTGGCTCGTTGGAATACCGCACCGAAAACGGCACCACCATGGCGAATACCCAGACCCATCGCGATGTGTGGTTGTTGCGCAATAACCTTGGCTACCAGCTTGACCCCGCGTGGCGATTGCTGGGCAAGCTGAACGTTTCGCGTAGCAACAACAGCCAAGGGGCGTTTTACGACGGCAATTTCCACGATCTGGTGGTCGGGGCGGCCTATCGCCCGATTGATAACGACCGCTGGAATACGCTGTTTAAATACACCAACTTCTACAACCTGCCTTCGCCTGGACAGTTGTCGTCGTCTGGTTTGAGCATCGCGGACTATGCCCAGCGTAGCCAAGTGCTCTCGGTGGATACCATTTGGGATGCCAAGCCGTGGTTGTCGCTGGGGGTGAAGTACGGTGTGCGTATCGGCGAGCTTCGCGCCACTAAGGTCGAAGGGGACTGGTTCCGTAGCCGTGCCGATTTGCTGGTTTTGCGTGCCGATTGGCACTTTGTCAAAGAGTGGGATGCCGTGGCCGAGCTGCGCAAGCTCCGCGCTACCGAAGCCCAAGATGCCCGTGCAGGGATGTTGCTGGGGGTGTATCGCCATGTGGATAAGTATGTCAAAGTCGGCGTGGGCTATAACTTCACCCGCTACTCGGACGATTTGACCGACCTTTCTTATCGCAGCAAGGGCTGGTTCTTGAACGTGGTGGGGACGATGTGACCGTGATGCTGCGGCGCGGGTAATACCAGCAAAAGCCAATCCGACGGGGTTGGCTTTTGTGTGTCTGGGAGGGGCTAAACCGCGTGCTGTTTGGCCGTTGGGTTTGGGGTTTAGCTCTGGCGGGGTTGCCACCAACCACCCCGTCCGGCTGCGCCGTCCACCCCTCCTCAGAGGGGAATAGCGGCGGCGGGCTCTTTTTTCGCTGCGGCAGGCGCACGCCGCTGACGGGTTTGGCCGTGATGCCCCGCCGCTGTTGGCTAGGGCTTGGCTGTTATTCCCCTCCCGTGGAGGGGTGCCCCGTCGGGGCGGGGTGGTTGCTGTTGGGTTTGGCTTTTAGCTTTGGCTGCTTCGCCAGCCCCCCGTCTGGCTTTAGCCAGCAGCGGCACCAACCTCCCCGCCATCGCACGGCTCACAGCGCATTCAGCGGAATCTTCAAATAGCGGGTGCCATTGGCCTCGGCGGGGGGGAGTTCCCCTGCACGGATGTTGAGCTGCACCGCAGGCAAAATCAGCACCGGCATAGCCAGCCCTGCGTCGCGCTCAGCTCGCATGGCAACAAATTCGGCTTCGCTGATGCCATCGTGAACGTGGAGGTTGGCGGCGCGTTGGGCGGCTACGCTGCTTTGCCAGCACACATCGCGCTCGGTGGGCGGATAGTCGTGGCACAGCCACAGCGTGGTGTGCTCCGGCAGGCTAAGGATGCGCTGGATAGACTGGTAAAGCTGCGGGGCATTCCCCCCAGGAAAATCACACCGCGCCGTGCCCACGTCCGGCATAAACAGGGTGTCGCCGACAAATACATTGTCCCCCACTTGGTAGGCTACATCCGCCGGCGTATGCCCGGGCACAAACAGGGCTTTGGCGGCGAGTCGCCCAATCTGAAACGGCTCATCCGCCGTAAACAGATGGTCAAACTGCCCGCCATCGGTGCGGAAATCGGCCTCCAAGTTAAACACCCCCTTAAACACCGTTTGCACCGTGCGGATATGTTCCCCGATGGCGATAATCCCCCCCAATTGCTGCTTCAGGTAGGCCGCTGCCGACACATGGTCGGCGTGGGCATGGGTTTCCAAAATCCACGCCACGCTGAGTTGGTGCGCTTGGATAAAGTCCACGATGCGGTCAGCAGAGGCGGTGCTGGTGCGCCCTGATTTAGGGTCGTAGTCCAGTACGGGGTCGATGATGGCGCAGGGGCTGCCGTCTGTTTCATAGACCACATAACTGACCGTCCAAGTGGCGGGGTCAAAAAAAGCGTGAATCGTAGGCGTGGGGGTCATGGGTGCGAGGCCTTGGTTTTGCCGGTGGGGTGGTGGCAGTTGGGGCGAAGAAGGAGGGTCGGGGCGGTGTGGGAAGTTATTATATGAATTTGTAGAATGTGTTTCAATCAAGGTTTTATGATGCTTTAATTGTGTTTTGGTGGCGAGGGGTGGCATTGTCGGGTTCTTTGAACACGTTCTTAATAAGCCGAATCACCGCAGCTTGACGTGCTGCTCTCCGGCAAAATACCTGCTTTGGTTCGCCTTTTCGCCCTATTTTTGCTGAATGAGGAATACCCACCATGTCCGTGCCTGTTACGCCCCACTCACCCTATTTTGCGACGGCGCCCCAAATCACTCCCACCGAGGTGGCTGATTTTGCGGCCATGGGGTTTCGCACCCTGATTAACAACCGCCCCGATCGTGAAGGCGGCGACGCGCAAGCCCTCAACGCCGATATTGAGCGCGAGGCACGGGCTTGGGGCTTGACCTACCATTTTCTACCCGTGGTGGCCGGCGAACTCACCGAAGAACAAGCTGAAGCCATGGCGCAGCTCTTATTGGATTCGCCTAAGCCGATTTTGGCGTTTTGCCGCTCGGGCACGCGCTCAACTTACCTCTATCACTACGCCTTAGCCGTTACCCCCGAGGCCGAATGAGCGCCCCCTTACGTCCCTCACCCCTTTTACCTGTTTGGTTGCAGGCGTATCAGCGCGGCTGGCTGGCAGGGGATTTAACCGCTGGGGTGATTGTGACCGTGATGCTGATTCCGCAGAGCTTGGCCTATGCCATGCTGGCGGGCTTGCCGCCCCAGATTGGGCTGTATGCCAGCATCGCCCCCTTGGTGGCCTATGCCCTGTTTGGCTCTAGTATGACGCTGGCGGTGGGGCCGGTGGCCGTGGTGTCGTTGATGACGGCCAGTGCGTTGGCACCGTTAGCGGCGGCAGGGTCGGCGGCTTACCTTGGGCTGGCGGTGCAATTGGCCTTGCTGTCGGGCGTGATGCTGTTTGTGTTTGGGCTGTTGCGCTTGGGGGCGTTGGCGCATTTGCTCAGCCATCCCGTGATTAACGGCTTTATTTCTGGCTCGGCGGTGTTGATTGCCATTGGGCAGCTTAAGCATATTTTTGGCATACCGGTCACGGCCACCGGCGTGGTGCAAACCGTGCAGCAGTTGGTGCGGGGTGCGCCGCAGCTTAACCTGACCACAACCGGCATTGGGCTGGGTGCGTTGGGCTTGCTGGCGTTTTCGCGGGCGGCCTTGCCGCGTATCTTGCGGCAGCTTGGGGTGTCGGCAGGGGCGGCGGGGCTGTGTGCCAAACTTGCACCGATGCTGGCCGTGGTGCTGGGGACGGTCGCCGTCACCTTGGGGCAATGGCATCTGACCGCAGGGGTCAAAGTGGTGGGGCAGGTGCCTGCGGGTTTGCCCGCCTTGGCGGTGGTGTGGCCGGATAGCCAATCTCTTTCGATGCTGTGGCTGCCTGCTTTATTGATTGCGGTGGTGGGCTTTGTTGAAAGCGTCTCGGTGGCGCATTCCCTCGCGCTGAAACGCCAGCAGCGCATTATTCCAGACAAGGAGCTGTTGGGGCTGGGGGCGGCGAATGTGGCCAGTGCCGTATGCGGTGGCTTTCCGGTGACGGGCGGCTTTGCCCGTTCAGTGGTGAACTTTGCCGCAGGGGCGAATACGCCCTTGGCGGGGGTGGTGTCGGCAGGGCTGATGGCGGTTGTGCTGGCGGGGTTGACCGATTGGTTTACCTTGCTGCCCCAAGCCGTGCTGGCCGCCACCATCATTATTGCCGTCACCAGCCTGATTGACTTCGACACGCTCAAGCAGGTGTGGGACTACGACCGTGCCGATGCGGTATCGCTGCTGGTAACGGTGCTGGGCGTGGTGGTCTTGGGGGTGGAAGAAGGCATTTTGCTCGGCGTGGTGCTGTCCTTGGGCGTGTTGGTGTGGCGCAGCAGCCATCCCCATATGGCGGTGGTGGGGCGGGTGGCAGGCACCGAGCATTTTCGCAATGTGTCGCGCCACGCGGTTGAAACCCTGCCCGATGTGATTGCCTTACGCATCGACGAAAGCCTGTTTTTTGGGAATGCGGCGGCGGTGGAATCCCGCATCATGCAGTTGGTTGACCACCAGCCGAGTACACGCGGGCTGTTGCTGATTTTGTCGGCAGTGAACCGCATCGACACCACGGCTTTGGGGGTGTTGGATGATTTGCAGCGCAGCTTGGGCGAGCGGGGTGTGGTGCTGTCTTTGGCCGAAGTCAAAGGGCCGGTGATGGATAAGCTGGCCACCACTCCGCTGGGTAAACGGTTGGCAGGGCAGGTGTTTTTGAGCACGCACGAGGCTTTTTGCGCCTTGTCCGCCGCAGAAAAGCCCCCTGCAGCGGCGGGATAAGCACGCGGGTCGCTTGCTTCCCTGCGCAAACTTCACCACACTTCTTTCCCTGTTTGTCCTCTTTTAGGATTGTTGTATGCCGTCCCTTGCTGCGCCGTTTACTTTGCCCGCCACCCTGACCGTGGCAGGGCCTGCCCGTTTGCCTACGCGGTTTGGCACATTTCAGCTTTACGCCGTCAGCGATGCCAAAACGGGCAAAGAGCACGCCATGCTGACGGTGGGCGATTGGCAGGCCGACGGTGCGCCTGTTTTGCTGCGGGTGCATTCGGAGTGCCTGACCGGCGATGCCTTTCACAGCCAGCGGTGCGATTGTGGCGACCAGCTCGAAGAAGCCATGCGGGTGATTGCCGCCGCAGGGCAGGGCGTGATTTTGTACTTGCGCCAAGAAGGGCGGGGGATAGGCTTGCTGGAAAAGGTCAAAGCCTATCTGCTGCAAGAAGGGGGACTGGATACGCTGGATGCCAACCTTGCCCTTGGCCACGAAGGCGATGCCCGTGATTACCAGATTTGCCGCGATATGCTGGCCTATCTGGGTGTGACCTCGGTGCGGCTGCTGACCAACAATCCGCATAAGCTCGACGCGCTGGCTGCGTGGGTGACGATTGCCGACCGCGTGCCTTTTTGGGGCGGCGAGGTGTCTGCCAATGCGGCCTATCTGGCGACCAAACAGGCGCGGATGGGACATTTGCCCGCCTAAGCTTGGGGGCTGTTTTTGAGCTGCACACCACCGCCGCGACGGGTAAAAATTATGCTACTATCCGCGCCTTGTTTGCTGGCTGGGGGGCGTATCTCCGAGCTTAGTAGGCAGAGGGGGTCTCTAGCTCATGTTGGTTAGAGCAGCGGACTTAGCTGTGGCTTTCCTCATCCATCCTAGGGTGGAATGGAAGCCGCAAAATGGGTTGCCTTGGGGTAAGTTCACTCTGCCCCTTGGTAGAACTGCTCAAATTCGGGGAAGCCTCTGGCACGCCGTGGTAATCCCGAGCGAAGCCTTGTGTGGTGACACTCAAGGAACGTGTAGAGACTGTACGGGCAGGTCGTAAAGACAAGAGACAGTCCAGACTCCAAACCCGAAAGGGGCGGCGAAAGTCGTAGTGGGTAAGCATAATCCGTTGGTGCCGGGTTCGACGCCCGGGGGACCCACCAAACATCCAGAAAAACCCCTTGAGATTCAAGGGGTTTTTCTTTTGGCGAGCGGTGCGCTGGCCGCGTTATCATGTTGGGTGCGCTGCTGAACTGCACCGTGTGGTGTGTTTTTCTTTCTCTTCCGATTTGGGCAACTATGGCCGCGCTTGACCTGCACTTTCATTCTACCGCCTCGGATGGCGCGTTATCGCCGACCGAAGTCGTGGCACGCGCCGTGGCACGGGGCAGCCAGCTCCTCGCGCTGACCGACCACGATTGCACCGCCGGTGTCGCCGAGGCACGTACCGCTGCGGCTGCAGCGGGCATTCGCCTGATTAGCGGGGTAGAGGTGTCGGTGACATGGGAAAACCGCGCCCTGCACATTGTTGGCTTGGATGTGGACATCGACCATCCCGCCTTGGTGGCAGGGCTGCAAAGCATTCGCGATGGGCGGGTGGGGCGGGCGCACCAAATGGCCGCCGGACTGGCGAAAGTGGGCATTGCCGATGCGTTTGAAGGGGCGATGGCGTTTTGTGCCAACCCCGACCAAATCAGCCGCACGCACTTTGGCCGGTTTTTGGTTGAGAGCGGTCAGGTTAAAAATATTGCGACGGTGTTTCGCAAATATCTGGTGAAGGGCAAGCCGGGCTATGTGCCCCATGCGTGGGTCGATTTGGCCGAAGCCGTGGGCTGGATTCGGGCGGCGGGTGGGGTGGCGGTGATTGCCCATCCGGGCCGCTACGAGCTAGGCCGCACCTTGCTAGAACGGCTGGTGGATGATTTTATGGCGGCGGGCGGCCAAGCGGTCGAAGTGGTCAGTGCCAGCCATTCGCTCGACGAAACCCACAAGTTCGCCCTGCTGGCGGCGCGTAAAAACCTGTGGGCCAGCGCGGGCAGCGACTTTCACGCCCCTGGCGAAGGCGGGCGGGATGTGGGCTTGACCACCGATTTGCCGCCGATTTGCGTGCCGGTGTGGTCGCATTTTTCGGTGCCGTATGCTGTGCCCACGCCGCAGGTGGCGGTGTAATCCGCTTTTGGGATGCGCTTCGCCCAAGCGGGTGGCCGACGCTGCCGACGGGCTTGGTTTTTATTCCCCTCCCGTGGAGGGGTGGTTGCTTTTGGTTTTGGCTCTGGCGGCGTTGCCCGCAATCACCCCGTCCGGCCTTGCCGTCGCCCCCCTCCGGCGGAGGGGAATCACAATCCGTCTGCGAGGTGGGCTTGGGCTCACTTCGCCCTGCCAGCCCGTCGTGTGTCGATTGGCGGGCAAACCGTTTCAGCTGCTGCGTAACCGCGTGGCTTTCTTCGCTGTGGCCTGCCTTGTGCGCCGCAGTGGCCAAACTTTCCCCTTATTTAGTGCGCTTATGTCCCAACTTTTCCATATCCACCCTGAAAACCCCCAGCTTCGCCTGATTAACGAGGCGGTTAAAATCATCCAGCAAGGCGGGGTGGTGGTGTATCCCACCGATTCTTGTTACGCGCTGGGCTGCCATCTGGGCGACAAAAAGGCGATGGATCGCATCATCGCTATTCGGCAGCTTGATTTGCGCCACCACTTCACCTTGGCGTGTCGGGATTTGTCCGAAATCGGCACCTATGCCCGCGTGGACAACATTCAATATCGGCTGCTAAAAGCCACCACCCCGGGGGCGTATACCTTTATTTTGCAGGCTTCGAAAGAAGTGCCCCGCCGCACCCTGCATCCCAAGCGCAACACCATCGGCCTGCGCGTGCCCAACCATCCGGTGGCCTTGGCTCTGCTGGAAGCCCTCGGCGAGCCGATGTTGTCGTGTACCTTGATGCTCCCCGGCGAAGACATCCCCCCGACCGACCCGTTTGAAATTCGCGGGCAGTTGCAGCATGTGGTTGATTTGGTGATTGATGGCGGCTACTGCGGCACCGACCCCACCACGGTAGTCGATTTAACCGACACCGCACCGGTGCTGGTGCGTGAGGGCGCGGGGGATTTGGCCCCGTTTGGGTTTTAATGCGCGGCCTTTTCTCTGTCTGTTTACGGTGAGAAGAGGCTTGGCGACGCGCTTGCTTGAACAGCTTTTAAGAAAAGGAATCCCGCATGGACAGCCTAGGTCTTATCCAGAAAATCAGTATTTTTATCTTGCCGGTTTTGTTTGCCATTACGGTGCATGAAGCCGCTCACGCCTACGCCGCACGGTATTTTGGCGACAACACCGCCTACCACGAAGGCCGGATGACGCTGAACCCGCTGAAACACATCGACCCCGTCGGCACGATTTTATTGCCGCTGCTGTGTGTGGCACTGGGCGGGTTTATCTTTGGCTGGGCCAAGCCGGTGCCGGTGAATTTTGGGCGGCTGCGGCAGCCTAAAAAAGACATGCTCTGGGTGGCTGCTGCGGGGCCGCTGTCTAACTTGGCGATGGCCGCAGGGTGGATGGTGTTGCTGCGGGTGGCCTTGGGGACAGATACCGGCTTTTCGACCCCGCTGATGCTGATGAGCCAAGCAGGGGTGACGATTAACGTCATGCTGATGGTGCTGAACCTGTTGCCTTTGCCGCCTTTGGACGGCGGGCGGATTGCGGTCAGCCTGTTGCCCCCTCAGCAGGCGTGGCAGTTTTCGCGGGTCGAGCCGTACGGCATGTGGATTTTGATTGGGCTGATGGCCACAGGGCTGCTGTCCGTGATTATGCGTCCGCTGATGGACATCGTCTTTCGGTTGCTGAATGCATTGATATAATCGCTTTCCCGCTGGCGAAACAGCGGGCCTTTGTTAATGGACACGAAAGCTTTACATGTATTCTGAACGGGTTCTTTCTGGAATGCGCCCCACGGGCAGCCTGCATTTGGGTCACTACCACGGCGCACTTAAAAACTGGGTGCGGCTGCAAGCCGAGCACGAGTGCTTCTTTTTTGTTGCCGACTGGCACGCACTGACCACCAGTTACGACGACCCCAGCATCATCGCCAAAAGTACATGGGACATGGTCATTGACTGGCTGGCTGCTGGCATCGACCCCGCCCAAGCCACGCTGTTTATCCAAAGCCGTGTGCCCGAGCACGCCGAGCTGCATTTGCTGCTGTCGATGATTACCCCGCTTTCTTGGCTAGAGCGCATACCGACCTACAAAGACCAAATCGAAAAGCTGTCGCACAAAGATTTGGGGACGTATGGCTTTTTGGGCTATCCGCTGATGCAGTCGGCAGATATTTTGATTTACCGTGCGCAGTATGTGCCGGTCGGTGAAGACCAAGTGCCGCATATCGAAATCACCCGCGAAATCGCCCGCCGCTATAACCACATCTACGGGCGTGAAATCGGCTTTGAAGAAAAAGCCGAAGCCGCCGTCAAGAAAATGGGCAGCAAAAAAGCTCGCCTCTACCACGACCTCCGCACCCGCTATCTGCAAGCCGGCGATGACGAAGCCCTCGAAGCCGCCCGCGCCCTGTTGGCCGATGCCCAAAACATCAGCCACGGCGACCGCGACCGCCTGTTTGGCTTCCTCGAAAACAAGGGCAAGGCGATTTTGGTTGAGCCGCAAGCCTTGTTGACCGAAGCCAGTCGGATGCCCGGCTTGGATGGGCAAAAAATGTCCAAGAGCTACGGCAACGGGATTTTTCTGCG
The DNA here is from genome assembly GCA_937871815.1 of uncultured Neisseriales bacterium. GTDB lineage: Bacteria > Pseudomonadota > Gammaproteobacteria > Burkholderiales > Aquaspirillaceae > Rivihabitans. Next base: position 1,368 of record CALMOJ010000256.1, on the reverse strand, counting down.
TGAAGACCCCGCCACTGTCAGCAAAAAAATCCGCGCCATGCCCACCGACCCTGCACGGGTGCGGCGTACCGATGCGGGCAATCCTGACAAATGCCCTGTCTGGCAGCTGCACAAGGTCTACACCGATGCCGATACCCATGCGTGGGCACAGGCGGGGTGCCGTTCGGCGGGGATAGGCTGTCTGGAATGCAAGCAGCCCGTAATCGATGGCATTTTGCGCGAGCAGCAGCCGATGTTTGAACGCGCCCAGCCCTATCTGGATGACCCCACCTTGGTCAAAAATATTGTGGCGGATGGCTGCGAACGTGCCCGCAAATTGGCACAAGAAACCATGCGTGATGTGCGCGAAGCCATGGGGCTGGGCTACGCCTGATGTCGGTTGATACGCCATTGCTGGCGACAGTCTTTGGCGAGCCCGTCCACACCACCCCGCAGGATTTATTTATCCCCCCCGATGCCCTGCGGGTGTTTTTGACCAGCTTTGAAGGGCCGCTCGATTTGCTGCTGTATCTGATTCGGCGGCAAAACGTGGATGTGCTGAATATTCCGATGGCGCACATTACCGCGCAGTATCTGGACTACATCGCTGGGATGCAGGCCGAGCGGATGACCCTCGCCGCCGAGTATTTGCTGATGGCGGCCTTGCTGATTGAAATCAAATCGCGGCTGCTGCTGCCCCGCCCGCCCACCGCCCCCGAAGACGAGCCCGACGACCCCCGCGCCGAGCTGGTGCGCCGTCTGTTGGAATATGAGCAAATGAAGCTGGCGGCCTTGACGCTGGATGCCCTGCCCCAAGCCGAGCGGGATTTTGCGTGGCTGGCGGTGATGCTGGAATACACTGCCGAAACCCGCCTGCCCGAGGTGTGTCCCGCCGACCTCAAAACCGCGTGGATGAGCATTCTGGCGCGTGCCCGCCACACCCGTCACCACACCGTCCAGCAAGAAGCCCTGTCGGTGCGCGAGCAAATGAGCCTTATCTTGCGTCAGCTTGCGCCAGACCGTTTTGCCCGCTTCGAAAGCCTATTTGACAGCGCAGAAGGGGTGTCGATGCTGGTGGTGTGCTTTATCGCGATTTTGGAATTGGCCAAAGAGGGCTTGGTGGTGGTGGTGCAGGATGTCCCTTATCAGCCGATTTATGTGCGGCTGGTCAGCGAAGCTGAGGGCATAACCTTGCGCGAAACCGCAGAAAAAGCTTGACGGATGGCCTGCTTTTGGGAATAATGCCGGTTCTGTTTCGCCGGTGTAGCTCAGTTGGTAGAGCACCTGACTTGTAATCAGGGGGTCGCGAGTTCGAATCCTGCCGCCGGCACCAACCCCCATTCCGAAGCCTTTCAGCCCGTACCGAAAGCTTCACGCAAAGCCCCATAG
>CALMOJ010000255.1 GCA_937871815.1 uncultured Neisseriales bacterium | reverse complement strand
AAACCGCTGGTCCATGCTGAGGGCGGGAGTATCCCGTCCGGCCATCGCCACAATCCGTGCAGGGACACCGGCGACGGTGGCATGGGGCGGCACGGCTTCGAGTACCACGCTGCCCGCGCCAATTTTGGCACACTCGCCGACGGTGATATTGCCGAGTACGGTGGCGTTTGCGCCAATCAGCACGCCGTTTGCAATCTTGGGATGGCGGTCGCCGCTTTCTTTCCCTGTCCCGCCGAGTGTCACCCCCTGCAGAATCGAGACGTTATCGCCGATAACGGCGGTTTCCCCCACCACAAAGCCGGTGGCATGGTCGAGCATAATCCCCCGCCCCAGCTTGGCCGCAGGGTGAATGTCCACGCCCATCACCTCTGATACCCGATTTTGCAAAAACAGAGCCAGCGTACGCCGCCCCTGCTGCCACAACCAATGGGTAACACGATAAGACTGGATGGCGTGGAAGCCTTTGTAATACAGCAGCGGGGTGGAATACGCATCGCAAGCAGGGTCGCGAATATAGTAGGCCTCGATGTCGGTCAGCATGGCTTCGCACAAGGACGCATCGCTGGCGAGGGCTTCGCTAATCAGCTCCATCACGGCGCGGCTGTCCATGACCGCTGCACCGAGCTTGGATGAGAGGTGAAAGCTCAGCACGTCTTCGATGCTGCGGTGGCGCAACACCGTCATGTGCAAAAAGCTGGCCAAGAGCGGCTCATCTGCCGCACTGGCTGCGGCCTCGCAATGCACAGCTTGCCAAAGTCGGGAACGTAAAGAAGCGGGAGAAGTGTCCATAGCGGCAGCAAACCTAGCAAGAAAACACATACACAGAAAAATGGCGTAAGGCATTGCACCTCACCAAAGCAAAACCCCCACAGAGCCGAAGTTCTGTGGGGGTTTTGTTGAATCTGGGTACTGGTTGCGGGGACAGGACTCGAACCTGTGACCTTCGGGTTATGAGCCCGACGAGCTGCCAACTGCTCCACCCCGCGCCAGAAAGAGAACGTACTATAACGACCAGCGTGAGGGTCGTCAAGCACTTTCGTGAAATTAAACCTTAAAGCTGGCCAAGGTCTGGTTAAGGCTGCCCGAAGCCAAGCCCAATTCTTCTGCTTTGTGGCGTATCGTTTGGGCGTAGCCGCTGCTGGTTTCGACTGCGTGGTTAATTTGCGTCAGCTCGCTGCCTACGGCTTCGATGTCGTGGCGAATCGCTTCGGCGTTATTGGCGGTTTGCGCCACGACATCAGCGGCATCGTTCATGAGATTGCGGGTTTGCTCAATCGTATCAATCACCGTGTGCGAAGCTGCCACCAAGGCGCGGCTTTCATTGGCTTGACCAGCCACTTCCTCCATAGTGGATTCGATGGTGGTCAGCACCCGTCCCACAAAGGTATTGGTTTCAGACAGCGTGGCTTGGGTTTGCGAGGCGAGTTTACGCACCTCATCCGCGACAACAGCAAAGCCTCGCCCTGCCTCACCCGCACGGGCGGCCTCAATCGCAGCATTTAGAGCCAGCAAATTGGTTTGGTCAGAAATGCCCGCAATCCGTGCCAAAATTTGGGTGATGTCGCGGATGTTTTGCGCCAGACCGTCAAAACGCTCGGCAATGGTGGTGCTGGCTTCGGCGTTACGGTTGACGGCGGCCACCATGGATTCGACTTGGTCGTGGGCTTGCCCTAGTTGATGGCTGAGCGTGTGGATACGCTCGGCCAACTCTCGTGCTTGGGTGGCCGAGCCTTTAGCGACGTTATGGATGTTTTGGTTGTAGCCGGTGACGTGCTTAACCCGTGTTGCGCTGTCCGCTGCACTGCTAGCCATGTCTTGACAGCTTTGTTTGAGCGTATTGGCAGTGGTGCTGTTGGTGGCGGCTGCGCCCGTTGCGTCTTGGAGCACGCCCCGCATATCGGTCAGCATATGATTGAAGTGGCCGGCCATCCGACCAATTTCATCGTCGCTTTCAATGGTGATTTTCCGCCCAAGATCACGGCTCTTGGCAATGGCTTCAATATCAGATCCAATTTTGACTAAGGTTTTGGCAAATAGCCCTGTCAGCCACCATGCCACCACCCCGCCCACCACAAAACATGCCAAGCCGACAAAAATCGACTGCAACAAAGAGCGCGTCAGCAGGGCTTGGACGTGGTCAATCCGAATATCGGCACACAGCACCACGGCTTCGCCCGTAGAAAGCTTGGCGGGGATAAAGGTCGAGCGGAAATGGCCAAAGGAGTCGGTATATTCGTCATAGCGACGTTGCCCATCGGCCAAGGTGGCTTTGAGGCCTTCGCTGGCATCGGTGTATTCGCCCCCAGGTTTTTTGAAATTGCCGGTGCGGATTTCTTCTTCACCCCCGCCATCCGAGACGTAAATCACTTTACCGGCTTCGTTGCGCCGCACCACATAGAGATAAGCCAAGCCGACTTTTTGAGCATAGCGGCCAAGTTTCAGGGTATTGCTGACCGCTTCGGTGTCGGCAATGGGAATGCCACTGGCGCGGTGTAGATAGTCTTCGCCGAGCAAGTCGGGCACGGTGTTGGCGGCGACCTGCAAGCGTTGGTCAATTTCATCGGTAATATTTTGTGAGCGCAGAAAAAATCCATACGCAGAATAGGTGATTACCGTAATGGCATTGAGCAGTAAAAACAAGGCCAATAATTTGTTTTTAATCGAAAAATGACGAAAACTCATCGTTTCTTTTTCCTGTTGGTAGGGTGGGGCGGTGCAGCATGATGCCCCTTTGTGGATAACGACCAAGAAGCCGCCCAAAAAGGGGGTGTGGTAATCTTGGCGCACAATGTAACTCAAAACTAACAGCCCAATGACGACTGCCCCAGCTCACACGCTTTACCTTGCCTCTGCCAGTCCTCGGCGGCGAGAACTCCTTACGCAGCTGGGCATTCGTGTTCAGCGTCTTGAAGCCAGCATTGATGAAAGCGTCCTCGCTGGCGAAAGCCCCTACGACTACACCCTCCGTCTTGCCATTGCCAAAGCAGCGGCAGGCTGCCAAGTGCTGGCGCACAGTGGGCAGGCGAGCCACCCCCTCTTGGCCGCCGATACCACCGTGGCCACCGATACAGGGCACATCCTCGGTAAGCCGGCTGATGCTGCCGAAGCCCGTACCATGCTCGATGCCTTATTGGGACAGACCCACAGCGTATTTACCGCCGTTGCCGTGCAGCAGGGGGCGCGTTGCTTAACCGCCGTCTCGCATAGCCGCGTCACCATGGTGGCCTTAACCCCCGACCAGCGGGATGCCTACATTGCCAGCGGCGAGCCGTTTGACAAGGCCGGGGCGTATGGCATTCAGGGCTTGGCAGGGGCGTTTATTGCGCACATTGAGGGGAGCTACTCCGGTGTAATGGGCTTGCCCCTCTGCGAAACCGCCACCCTTCTTGCGCACTTTAACCTCGATGTATTGACCCCCCACAGGCAAGCACAATGAATACCAGCGAATCCATCTTGCTGACCCAGTGGCAGCGCGAAGTGGTGCGCACCAGCGAAGAAATTTTGGTCAACATCACCCCGCAAGAAACCCGTGTCGCCCTACTTGAAGATGGCATTGTGCACGAACTGCATGTCGAGCGGGCCGCCAGTCGGGGGCTCGTTGGCAATATCTATTTGGGTAAAGTACGACGTGTGCTACCAGGGATGCAGTCTGCTTTTATTGAAATCGGGTTGGAGCGAGCGGCTTTTCTGCATATTGCCGATATTTTAGAGTTACGCCAACGCCCAGAAGTCCCTGTTCGGATTGAACATATGATTTACGAAGGGCAAACCGTACTGGTACAGGTCATCAAAGACCCCATTGGCACAAAAGGCGCGCGGCTTTCTACCCAAATCAGCCTAGCGGGGCGGTTTTTGGTACATCTACCGCAAGAAACCCATATGGGGGTGTCGCAAAAAATCGATAGTGAGGCCGATCGTCAGCTGCTGAAGCAACGCCTAGAAGCACTGCTGCCGGTGAATGGCACACGCGGCTACATCATCCGCACCAGTGCCGAAACCGCCAGCGACGACGAGCTGGCCGCCGATGTCGCCTACCTGACCAAGCTCTGGGCCGACATCGAAACCCGCGCCGCCCATAGCCCCCCGCAAACCTTGCTCTTTCAAGATTTGTCCTTGGCGCTGCGCGTATTGCGGGACATGGTAAGTGGCCACACCGAAAAAATCATCGTCGATTCCACCGAAAACCACAGCAAGATGGTGGAGTTTGCCGAAGAGTATGTCAGTGCGGCGCTGCCCCGCCTTACCCGCTACAGCGGCGAACGCCCCGTGTTTGAAATGTATGGCATCGAAACCGAAATCCAAAAAGCCTTGGCGCGGCGGGTCAATCTGAAATTTGGGGGCTACCTCATCATTGACCAAACTGAGGCCATGACCACTATTGATGTCAATACCGGCGGCTTTGTTGGGGCGAAGAGCTTCGAGGACACGATTTTCAAAACCAACCTCGAAGCCACCCACACCATTGCACGGCAACTCCGGCTGCGGAATTTGGGCGGCATCATCATTGTGGACTTTATCGACATGGACAACCCACACCACCGCCAAGTGGTGTTGCTGGAGCTGGCGCGTGCCTTGGCGCGGGATCGCACCCGCGTCACGCTGAATGGCTTTACCAGCTTGGGGCTGATTGAAATTACCCGCAAACGTACCCGCGAAAGCTTGGCCCATGTGCTGTGCGAGCCTTGCCCGACCTGCCAAGGGCGCGGTGAAATCAAAACCGCCCAAACCGTGTGCTACGAAGTCCAGCGCGAGATTGTCCGTGAAGCGCGTCAATACGCGGCCAAGGGCTTCCGTATTTTGGCGGCACAGTCGGTGATTGATATGTTTCTGGACGAGGAATCCCAAAGCCTTGCCATGCTCATCGACTTTATTGGTAAACCTATTTCGCTGGCAGTGGAAAGCCAATATACCCAAGAGCAATTTGATGTGGTGCTAGTGTAGTTGACATATCAGGGCAATCGCATTTTGAAGGCAACTTATTGATTCAAAAAAGATTATTATCTATTCTGCGTTGTGTAGATCAGAAGAATAACTTGGAGCCTCAGTAGTTACGTAGATGGTGCGATTGCCTTCGCTGATATACGTTTTAAATTCACACCAAACGAGTTTCTTGGTAGCCCCCCCCTGTAAGGCGCGTTTTTCGGTGGAAACGCCCGTAGCCCTTAGGCTTGGTGCTGAAATATAGCGCGGATGGGCGAGCCGTCCTATAATCGCCGGCATTGGCAGCCCGCATGACAGGCGGGGAAACGCCCCCATTCACCTAGTTATTTCCCCTATTCGGTAACGGCGCATGAGCGATTTTCAACTGAGTCTGCTTCTTCTTGGTATAGCAGTGGTTGGTGCAGTATTTGGCTATAACGCTTGGCAAGAACGACGCTTTCGCAAGCAAACCCACGCAGCCTTTCAGCGCAACCATCAAGATGTATTGCTGGAAATGCCCCATGCCGAAACGCGTGATGCACTGGCTGAACGCCTCGCCCCCTCGCTGGACGATTTTTCCCCCAATCCGCTCGACACCCCGTCTGAAAGCAGCGGCGAAACCCAAGCCGATACGCTGATTCGTCAGGCGCATACGCCGCCGCCCGCGCCCAGCAACCCGTTGGCCGTGCTGGCAGACAAAGCTTCCCAAGGCAGCAGTGGCACCACCGATGATGAGGCGTCGATAGTGCAGCAGGCCTTGATTGCGGCCATGCTCGACCCCCAGCTTGATTTTGTCGCCGATATTCGCTTTACCGAGCCGGTTAAATTTGACACCCTTCCTACGCTAGAAGAAAAGAAACGGGTGCAGATATTGGGCAGCAGTAGCGAAGGCATGTGGGAAGTCATCAAGCCACATGGCAGCTATCGCCAGCTGAATATCGGTCTGCAAATGGTGGATCGTAACGGCGCAGTGACCGAAGCCGACCTCGCCGCGTTTTGCACCCGCGTCCAAGTCTTTGCCGAAAGCTACGGCACCAATGCCAGCTTTCCGCAGCGGCAAACTAAGCTCAATCTGGCGCGGGACGTAGACAGCTTCTGCGCCGAAGTCGATGTGCTGATTGGGCTGAATTTGCGTGCCGCGCTGCCCTTTGCCGGTACACGGCTGCGGAGCTTGGCCGAAGCCGCAGGGATGCAGCTCGAAAACGATGGCGCATTCCATTACCTGTCGGATTCTGGCAAAAGCCTCTACACCCTTGCCGATGCGCGCAACAAGCCCCTCAACACCTCGACCCTTGCCGAGCAAGAGTTCACCGCGCTGACCCTGTTGTTTGACGTGCCACGGGTGGCGGGAGGGATTTCCGTGTTTGACCGTGCGGTGACGTTCTCGCGCCAGTTGGCGGCGGAGTTGGGCGCGGAGCTGATGGATGACAACAACCGTCCGCTGTCCGATACCGACATCACCACCATCCGCCAGCAATTGCAGCATATCTACAGCCGCATGGATGACCGAGGCATTGCCCCTGGTAGCGTGGCTGCCCTTCGTTTATTCGCATGACCACAGCCGCAGTCCCCTTGCCAACAGCCCGCGCAGCCGAATTGCGCGGGCTGTTGCATCGTTACGCCACCGAATACTACGTTTACGATGCTCCCTCGGTGCCAGATAGCGAATACGACACTCTATTTGCCGAGTTGCTGACCCTCGAAACCGCCCATCCCGAGCTTGCTACACCAGATTCCCCCACCCAGCGCGTCGGCGCACCCCCGCGTGCGGGGTTTGAGCCGGTGACGCACCGCAGCCCCATGCTGTCGCTGAATAACGTGTTTTCTGAAGCCGAGCTGGCGGGGTTTGATGGCCGTGTGCGGGCAGGCTTAGACAAAGCCGAAGCCGCCCCCCCTATCGACTATGCGGTTGAGCCCAAATTTGATGGCTTGGCGGTCAGCTTGGTGTATGAGGCCGGCGTGTTTACGCTGGGCGCGACCCGTGGCGATGGCCAGACCGGCGAAAACGTCACCGCCAATCTCCGCACCCTCCGCAGTGTGCCGCTGCGCCTCCAGACTGCCACCCCACCTGCTTGGCTCGAAGTACGGGGTGAAGTGCTGATGCAAAAAGCCGACTTCGCCCAGCTCAACGCCCAACAAGATGCCCGCAGCCAAAAACGCTACGCCAACCCGCGCAATGCTGCCGCAGGCAGTTTGCGGCTGCTGGATTCGCGCCTGACTGCCGAACGCCGCCTGAGCTTTTTTGCCTATGGCGTGGCCGGTGTAGAAGGCGTGACCCTGCCAGAGACCCACAGCGCGGTGCTGGATTGGCTGGCGACACTGGGCTTCCCCGTGGCGCGAGAACGTGCCGTGGTACAGGGCGGGGCGGGGCTGTTGGCGTTTTTTGCCCAGATGCAGACCACGCGCCCAACCCTGCCGTATGAGATTGATGGCGTGGTGTATAAGGTTAATACGCTGGCCGACCAAGCGCGGCTGGGCTTTGTATCCCGCGCCCCGCGTTTTGCTGTTGCGCATAAATTCCCCGCCGAAGAAGCCCTGACCGTGGTCGAAGCCATCGACGTGCAAGTCGGCCGAACCGGCGCACTCACCCCCGTGGCACGGCTGCAGCCGGTGTTTGTCGGGGGGGTGACCGTCACCAATGCCACGCTGCACAACGAAGACGAGCTGCAGCGTAAAGATGTGCGGGTCGGCGATACCGTCAGCGTGCGCCGTGCTGGGGATGTGATTCCCGAAGTGGTCAGCGTGGTACTGGACCGCCGCCCGATGCAGCCTGTGTTGGCGCGTGATTTGTTCGACGACACCCCCAGCACCACGCCGCTGCAGCCGCCCTATCGGCTGCCGACCACCTGCCCCGTGTGCGGCAGCCATGTGGTGCGCGAAGTCGGCGAAGCGATTGCCCGTTGTGCCGGCGGCATGGTGTGTGCGGCACAGCGGCGCGAAGCCATCCGCCACTTTGCCAGCCGCCGCGCGATGGATATTGACGGGCTGGGCGAACGCTATATTGACCAGCTAGTCAGCAGCCACCGCATCACCACGCCCGCCGACCTGTATACCCTGACGCTGGCGGATTTTGTGGCGATGAAAGCCGCCGCCGACGCGCGTCCCCCAGACATGGACACGGAAGCCGAGGCAGAGCCCGCTGCCGAAGCGGACATCGACACCACCACGCCCTTGCTGCCCCTTTCCCTCGCACCCGAAGCCGCCCCCCGCAAAGCCGCGACCCCGACGCTGTGGGCAGAGAACCTCCTCGCCGCGATTGCAGCCAGCCGCCAGCCCCTGTTGGCGCGGCTGGTGTTTGCCCTCGGCATCCGTCATGTGGGGGAATCCACCGCCAAAGTGCTGGCCGATGGGCTGGGCAGCATGGCAGCTATCCAGAATGCCCCCGTGGCGGTGTTGCGGGTCTTGCCCGACATCGGCGCGACCGTTGCCACCGCTATCGTCGATTTTTTTGCCGAGCCGAACAACGTCAAGAGCGTGGCCGCGCTGTTGCAGCAGGTTACGCCCAGCGACGAACATCCACCGACACCGACGCTGTGCGACCGGCTGACCTTGGCGGCGGTGCTGGCGGCCCTGCCCGAGGCCGGTTTGACCGAAGCCCGCGCCCGTCAACTGGCGGCGGCCTTGGGCGACAGTCCCACCACTGGCTTGGCGGCGCTTGCCGCATGGGGCGAAGCCGAGGTGCGTGCCCTCGCATGGCCGACTAAACCCACCGAGGCACTGAACACATGGCTGGCTTTGCCCAGCACGTCCGCACTGCTCCACGCTACCCAACAGCAGGTTGCGGCCATTCTTGACGCGCTGCCCACCGACGTGCCCCCCGCCCCTGCCGCGCCTTTGGCGGGGTGGACGGTGGTGATTACCGGCACACTGCCCACCCTAAGCCGTGACCAAGCCCGTGAGCGGGTGGAAGCCGCTGGCGGCAAGGTCAGCAACAGCGTATCAAAGAAGACCCATATGGTGCTGGCGGGTGACGCTGCGGGGAGTAAGCTGGATAAAGCCCTTGCTTTGGGGCTTCCGATTTGGGACGAAGCGACCTTTTTGGCGCATCTTGCGTCCTCCGATTCTGACTCTCTTACCTGAGACTTTTACTGTGAAGCCGATTCGTAAAGCTGTTTTCCCTGTTGCCGGTATGGGCACGCGTTTTTTGCCCGCCACCAAAGCCAGCCCGAAAGAAATGCTGCCGATTGTGGACAAGCCCCTGATTCAGTACGCGGTAGAAGAGGCATTAGAGGCGGGGATTACCGAGCTAATTTTTGTCACAGGGCGCAATAAGCGCAGCATTGAAGACCACTTTGACAAAGCCTACGAACTGGAAAATGAGCTGGAAATCCGCAACAAACAGGCGTTGCTGAAACTGGTGCAGGGCATTTTGCCCAAGTCGGCTTCTTGCGTGTATATCCGCCAAGCCGAAGCCTTGGGGCTGGGTCATGCCGTGCTGTGCGCCCGTCCTGCGGTGGGTCACGAACCGTTTGCCGTGGTGCTGGCCGATGACCTGATTGACAGCCAACCAGGGGCGTTGCAGCGCATGGTGGCACATGCTGAGCAGACCGGTGCAGGGGTGTTGGGCGTGGAAAACGTCGCCCGTGAGCACACCAGCAGCTATGGCATTGTTGAAGTCACCGATGAAAACGGCCACGCCCGCGTCGTCAGCATGGTCGAAAAACCTAAGCCGGAGCTGGCACCTTCTACGCTGGCGGTGGTGGGGCGGTATATTTTGCCTGGGTCTATTTTTGACAAATTGCAGCATGTGACGCCAGGGGCGGGCGGTGAAATTCAACTGACCGATGGCATTGCCGCGCTGCTCAAAAGCCACCCTATCCACGCGTTGACCCTCGACGGTAGGCGCTACGACTGCGGCTCTAAGCTGGGCTATCTCAAAGCCACGGTGGACTACGCGCTGAAGCACCACGAGGTGAGTCACGAATTTGCCGTATGGCTGGCTGACCGTTCCACCCATCTTTGAACACCGTACTTTTCTGCGGCTGCCCCGCGTCCGTGAGGTCGGGTTTTAAAACACGCCCAACCGCTGTTGGCGTAGGACTGTTGGTATCAAACAAGCCCGTTGTGTGCCCTCACTTTGTCTCGCCGCCGGTGAGCTGCTTCTGAAAGATATACCTATGTTTTCCCCTACCCATGCCGCCGCCAACCTTGCCTTGCTGACCGAGGCCGAGTTGCTGTTTTCTGCCGAAGCGGTGGATGCCGCCGTCAGCCAGCTGGCCGCACAGCTGACCGCTGACCTTGGCGACCGCTACCCCTTGGTCTTGGCAGTGATGGGCGGGGCAGTGGTGTTTACCGGACAACTTTTGCCGCGCCTGACGTTTCCCTTGGACTTTGACTATATCCACGTCTCGCGCTACGGCGAAGCGACGACGGGCGGCGAATTGGTCTGGCGACACGCCCCGAAAGAGGCGGTGCAAGGGCGGGTGGTGTTGGTGCTCGACGATATTTTAGATGAGGGGCACACGCTGCACGCCATCCACGAACGGGTGATGGCCTTGGGGGCAAAAGCCTGTTACAGCGCGGTGCTGGCCAACAAGCTGCTTGACCACGCCAAACCCCTCACTGCCGATTATGTCGGCTTGGATGTGCCGAACCGCTATGTGTTTGGCTACGGCATGGATGTGCGCGGGGCATGGCGGAATTTACCGGCGATTTATGCCCTCAACGCCTGATTTTTTCTATTTCACTACAAGAGAATTGCCATGATTGCCATTATCGGCGGCAGCGGGCTGGCGCAGCTACCCGCCCTGACCATTACCCATCGCCAAGTCGTCCGCACCCCCTATGGTGAGCCTTCTTGCGCCCTGACGTTTGGGCAGCTTGATGGGCACAGCATTGTATTTTTGGCGCGGCACGGCTACGGCCATGTGTATGCTCCGCATGAAATTAACTACTGCGCCAATTTGTGGGCGTTAAAGTCGCTGCATGTGCAGCAAATTATCGCCTTGGCTTCGGTGGGCGGGATGCGGGACGAATGGTTGCCCGGCAGCTTGGTCTTACCCGACCAGCTGATTGACTACACTTGGGGGCGCAAACACACCTTCTTTGAAGGCCCCGAAGAGCCGGTCGAGCATATTGACTTTACCTTGCCGTACTGTGCCAAAGTGCGTGACCGCTTGCTGACCGCTGCCCAGCAAACAGGGCAAGTGCTACACAACGGCGGCACCTATGCCGTAACCCAAGGTCCGCGCCTGGAAACCGCTGCTGAAATCGCCCGACTCAAGCGCGATGGTGCCGATATTGTCGGCATGACCGGAATGCCCGAAGCCGCGTTGGCGCGTGAGCTGGGGGTGTCGTATGCCTGCCTTGCCGTGGTGGTGAACTACGCCGCCGGCTGTGGCGACAGCCAAAAGCATGTCAGCCTCTCCGCCGCCAATGATGTGATGGCCGACAGCATGGGGCGGATTGAGACCTTGCTGAAGGCCGCGTTGGCGGTCGGCTGTTAAGAACGTGTTCACAGCCTGCGAAACTCGGGTGAGCCTGCGTTGAAATGAACCAAAAAAGGCGCATTCACCTCATGCCCTCCGTGCGTCATTCCCGCGAAAGCGGGAATCTAGGAGGCACCGACCGGCGCACTATTCGCCTTTTGGTGGACAGCGACCAAAGCTGGATTCCCGCCTGCGCGGGAATGACGGCGTGGGGAGGCTGATGGTGCCATTGCCCGACCTGTAGAGATGTTGAGCACGCTCTAACCCCCTGTTTAATACAAACCACGCACCTCCCTTCCCCCTCACCCCCTCCACAAGGAACATCCCATGCACCAAGACTTTGCCATTAAAAACGAATACATCGCCCTGAATGATTTGCTCAAGGTCTGCGGGGTGGTGGACAGCGGCGGGGCGGGCAAGATGCTGGTTGCCGCCGGTGAAATCAGCGTCGATGGCGCGGTGGAGCTGCGCAAAACCTGCAAAATTCGCCCAGGCCAAACCGTGACCGGCGCGGGCTTTTCGATTGGCGTGGTGGCCGAGGCTGCCGATGCCTGAGCCGCTTGCCCCGCTGTCCGCCGTAGAGGCGGACGCTTTCGACCCCGAACCCCTCCCCCCTGAATCTCCGGCTGATGGCGAATGCTGCGACAGCGGCTGCGAGGTGTGCGTTCACGACCACCATGCTGCGGCACTGGCTGCCTATCGGCTGGCATGGGCAGCGTGGCGGGCGCGGCAGGGCTAGGGCTCGCTGCGGTGTCTACCCCTCAAAAGGCACATACGCCACCCCCTGCCCGACCAGCTCAACATAATCGCTGCGCATTAAAAATTGCTCTGCCGCAAGGGCGACGAGCTGGGCTTGCGAAAGGGTACCTGTTTCAATTTGGGCACTAAAAGTATGCACGGTATCGGCATCGGCATTGCAGCCAAACAGGTTTTTGTAGAGCTGCTTAACCAGTGCTTCATTGCTCACCCCTTTCGGCACATAGTCATCCAAACCGATTTGCGCTGCTGTGGTCAGACGCGCCAAGGGCGTGCTATCCGGCGTGGGGCTGGGTTGCTGTGCCATCCAATAGCCCAAAGTTGCCGCATTGGGGAGCGCATTAAATGCGGCAGCATACACGGCCAGCACGGTACCCGTGGTGCTCTCCAGATTCAGCCCATCAAGGGCAATGGTCTTATCCGCAAAGGCAAGACGTTCAATGCCACTGAGGGTATCTGTTCCCGTCGTACTGCTGTTGGCGTAGTGGACAGTCCAGCCTGCATTGGTCTGGGTGTAGCGTGCTTGGGTCGAGGCGAGCGTGCCGTAGTTGAGCGTATCGGTAGCCGCTGTGCCGGTGAACGTATGGTTGCCCCCTGTGCCGCTCACTAGGTTTGGCGGGGTGGCGGTAGCGGTCGGGGCGGGGCGCAATAGATTGAATGCAGTCATCGTCGGGGCTTTCTGGTTGGTTTCTGGTTGGTAAGAAGGGTGAGGGGCTTGGTGTGTGGCTTAAAGCGGCACAGCTTCTAACTGGGCAACCTCCTGCCGCGTGAGTGGATGCCGTGCCAAGGCCTTGGCCTGCTGCAAGGCCTGTTGCGCCACCAATGGCACTTGTTCTGCACGGTGTAATCTGACCGCTGCGCAATAGATGGCCGCGCGAAAATCAGCCGGCCACTGGCCAAAATCAGGATGGGTTTGGAGTTGCAGCAGCAGGGTGTGGGCGCGGGGGCGGGTGTGCAAAAACGTCGGTAGCTGACTAAAAGTGTTCAGGGCAATCAATTGCACCTCCGCTTCGGCAGGGAGGTCGCGGGCTGGGGGGGCGTGCGTCGCTTCGGTGTGTACGTCTTTTAGGGCGAGGTCGAGTGCCGCGATGGCACGGTGTGCGAGGGTGAGTTTGGTCAGCGGATTCCACCGTTGACCGGCTTGCATAGCTTCGCTGGCCGCGTGATAGGCGTTGAGCACGGGGCGTTCTTCTGCGCTGACTTGGCGGGTTCGCAGCCACGGGGGCAGGGCCTCTAGCTGGGTCGCATCACCCCCCAGCCGTGTGGCTTGAAAGGTTTCGCGAACCTGTGCAATCGGGGTGTCGCTGGCGTGGGCGGCCGGCAATACCAGCAGGCCGGTCAACGCAAAGCCGTAGAGCCTGCGGGCTAAGGTCGTGCGGGCAAAGCTAAAACGGGGTGTCGCTTTCATGGCGTGGAATGGGGGGAAGTCGTCAATCCCTGCAGCCTGCCGATTCCCCGATTCAACAGCTATCGCCGTGCGACCAAGCCCGTGTTTTCTTGCGCCAGCAGTTCGGGGCAGCAGCCAAAGGGGATGGCCTGCTTCGCGCCCTTCTTTTGCCTGTTGGCGTAACGCGGCAGGGGCTTGGTCACATGGCTCTGGGCGGGGTGCACTAAGCTGGCTAGGGTGTGGGGGCTCGGTGCTTTTGCCGAAGACCAGACCGTGTTCACAGAAAATAAGGCGTGTGTGATGCGTATTCCCCTGCTAATTGCATGTGCCGTGTGGACGGTGCTGCTCCCTGCCTGCAATACCCTAGAAAGCGCACAGCGCGACCGCTGCAACCAACGCCCTAGCCGTATGGACCGTGACCAGTGCGTGGAGCAGACACAGCAAGACTACGAAGCCTATCGTGCGCACCAAAAGAAACAGCGCGAGGCACAGGGGATGCGTAACTGGAAATGAAGCCCTTGCGCCGCCTTTTTGTGCTGT
>CALMOJ010000254.1 GCA_937871815.1 uncultured Neisseriales bacterium | reverse complement strand
TCAACAAACAAATAGCTGACAGACTCTTCGTTATTGATGCGGCGCAGGGTCTCGGCAATCAAGCCATCAATCGACACCACGCGAATTTTGGGAACAGCCATCGCATCGGCACGCAACGGGATGGTGTCGGTGACGACCACTTCATCCAGCACGGAGGCACTGATACGGTCAGCCGCTTGGCCCGAGAAGACAGGGTGCGTGGCATAGGCCACGACCTTGGCCGCGCCCTTTTGCTTGAGGGCTTGCGCCCCTTTGCACAGGGTGTTGGCGGTATCAATCATGTCATCGACGATAAGGCAGGTTTTGCCTTCGATGTCGCCGATGATGTTCATCACTTCGGCCACGTTGGCCTTGGGGCGGCGTTTGTCGATAATCGCCAGCTCAGCATTCAGTGCCTTGGCCATGGCACGCGCACGCACCACACCGCCAATGTCAGGACTGACCACCACGAGGTCTTCGTAGCGTTGCGCTTGGATTTCGCGCAGCAATACGGGGGTCGCGTAGATGTTATCGACGGGAATATCGAAGAAGCCTTGGATTTGGTCGGCGTGCAAATCGACGGTCAGCAGGCGGTCAATGCCTGCGGAGGTGAGCATATTGGCGACCAATTTGGCCGAAATAGGCACACGCGCCGAACGGGGGCGGCGGTCTTGGCGGGCATAGCCAAAGAAGGGGATGGCAGCGGTAATCCGACCGGCGGAAGAACGCTTCAGCGCGTCCACCATAGTCAGGACTTCCATCAGGTTGTCGTTTGTCGGCTGGCAAGTCGATTGCAGCACGAATACATCGCGGCCACGCACGTTTTCTAGCAACTCTACTGCAACCTCACCATCGCTAAACCGCCCGACATCGGCACGACCCAGCGAAATGTCGAGGTGCTTAACGACTTTTTGCGCGAGGTCTGGGTTTGCGGTGCCGGTAAACACCATCAAGCTATCGTAAGCTGCCATGCTTTCGCCACCTATAGACGTGCAAAAAGCGTGCAAGTTTGGTTGACTCACACGCTTTTTATATTTGTACATAATGAATATTCTTGGCTGGGGAGGTAGGGATCGAACCTACGAATGTCGGAATCAAAATCCGATGCCTTACCACTTGGCGACTCCCCAGTAAACCTAATGGGCAGAACCGAACAAGGGATGCGTTTGTAAGCCATTGACTACAAAACCACCATATTGATTCGAAACTGCTTGGTAAACTGTTTCGGCCTCTGCTTGCGTGCTGCACTCAAGGAAAACACACCCTCCTGAGCCGGTCATCATCGCATTGCCGTAGTGACCTAACGCCGTGATGCAACCCGCAACTTCGGGGAACATCTGGCAAACAACGCGCTGCATGTCGTTCTTGCGTAGCGTCGTTTTGAGAGAGCGCATTATTACGGAGGGAGAATTTCGTGTCAAGTCTGGGTGCGAAAAAACTTTGGCGGTGGGCACCGCAATATTGGGGTAAAGCACCACATACCACGCCTCCGGTACTTCACACACCGTCAGGTCTTCGCCGATACCTTGGGCAAAAGCAGGCCGCCCAAATACAAACACTGGCACATCGGCCCCCAGCGTCAAACCTATCGCTTGGAGGGCGGCGCGGCTGAGGTTGACTTGCCACAGCTGGTTCAAGGCCAGCAAAACCGTTGCAGCATCCGAGCTGCCCCCGCCTAAGCCCCCCCCCATCGGGATACGCTTGGTCAGCCGAATCGACACCCCCAAAGCACAGCCTGTCGCGGCTTGCAGTGCCTTGGCGGCGCGGACGGTCAAATCTGCTTCTGGCGGCACATCGGGCAGGGGGTTATCCAGCACAATCAAGCCATCCGTCCGCACGGCCAGCGAGACCGTATCGGCCAAGTCAATAAACCGGAACACGGTTTCCAAGAGGTGATAGCCATCGGCACGCTGCCCGACAATGGACAGCGTCAGATTGAGCTTGGCAGGGGCAGGGAAATCTACATAAGTCAGCATGGGTGGGTCGCAGCAAAAAATCAGGAAAAAAGGCGGGGTTTACGTGACGCTTTATCCACAGGGTGGGGTATTCAAAAATCACTCGGCAGCAGCGGGAGCAGGTACGTACTCGGCTCGCCAGCCTTGCACCACAAAGCGTACGGTTAAATCGGCACGCACCAAACTGATTTTGTGGGGACGCACGCCCAGCGGGGTGTCGCGCCAATCGGCAAAGCTTATCTGCCAACCCAGTTGCTCCCCCCCCTCGGGTCGCGCCACCCACGATGCATCAGGTGCGGGCAAGCCACTGAGCCACCACGCCAAAGGGTCGAGCGGCAAGGGGTAGCCCAAAAGCCGCGTGGTCAGGGTGTCGGCATCGGCGGCTTCTTGGCGGCCATGACCATTTTCCAGCACCACGCTGCTGGGCGAGCGGGTCAGCCGCGCCACTACCGAGCCCAAGGGGCTGACAATGTCGAGCACATCGGTCTGGTTTTCATGCTGCCAGACAAAGCCGCCGTAATGCCCTTTGCCCGCCGCATTCACCGCCAACCGGCCTTCTGCGGCAAACACGCTAGGCAATACGTTAACGCTGGCCGCAAGAGGCGGGGCGGGTTGCACCGTGGGCGGCGGCACACTGGCACAGCCCGCCACACTCAATAGCCCCGCCAGCCACAGCCCCCCCACAAAGCGATTCAGCCACATCATGGTTGCACAGCAGGCTGCAAACGGGTTTGCGTGCGGCGCACCAAGCCCGAGGCATCACCGGCTTCAATCGCTTTGTCCCACACCACAAGGGCTTCGGCTTGCCGCCCCAAGACCCACAAAACTTCGCCAAGGTGGGCCGCGATTTCGGCATCGGGCAGCAACTGATACGCCCGCTGCAAATAGCCCAGCGCGGCATTGAACTGCCCCTGCCGGAACTCAACCCAGCCCATGCTATCCAGCAGCATGGGGTTATTGGGTTCGAGCTTGAGGGCACGGGACACCAGCCGCCGTGCTTCGGGCAACTGCCGATTGTGGTTGGCCAGCACATAGCCCAACGCGTTTAAGCCCTGCGGGGTATTGGGCTGGAGCTTCAGGCTCAGGCGCAAATCAGCAATCGCCGCCTCGGTGTCGCCAAGGTCGTCATTCAGCAAGCCGCGCTCGTACCGCCATTCTGGGGTGCTGGGGTAGGTTTTTAGCCCTTGATTCAGCAGGGCACGCGCCCGCTGTTTATTGCCCTGTTCTTTAGCCAACTGTACCTGTGCCAGCAGCAGCGGCACGCGGTTGACCTCCTTCAGCGTAGTCAGGGCAGCCAGCCGCGCCAAGCCGGCCTCCAACCCACCGGCTTTGGCTTCGAGTGCCGCCAGCCGACCTTGTGCAGGCACATACTGCGCCCCTTGCCCGACTTGGCTGTACCACGTTTGGGCTTCGTCTGGACGTTGCCGCGCCTCGGCCACCTGCCCCAAGATAAAGCGCACAAAATCGGCATCTCGGTAGCCCGCCGACAGGGCGGCTTCCAGCTCTTGCTGGGCGATGTCATAGTCTTTTAGCTCAAACGCCAATACGCCCAAGCCATACAAAATCTCAGGATGCTGGGGGGCGAGTGGCTTCAAGACAGCAAAGGCTTCGCGGGCGGCAGCGTACTGCTTCAGCATCACCAACAAACGGGGGTAGGTCAGCTTCAGCTCAAGGCTGGCGTGAGGGCGTTTGGCCAATTGGCTTTGCAAAAAGGCCAGCGCGGCTTCGGGACGGGTTTGGCGCAGCCGCTCCACCCACCACACCACCGGCACATCCCAGCGCGGCGCAAGGTTGGCTGCCGTTTCGATATAGCGTTCGGCGGCTTCTAGGTTGCCCGCTTCGGCTGCAGCAACGGCAAGCGCGAAGCGGGCTTCGGGCACGTCGGCATAGCCACTCGCCAAGCCTTGCAACATCCGATAACTGGCGGCTTTATTGGCTTGCTTGCCTGCCACCCCTGCCAGCAACAAAAACACGGAAGAGGCTTCTTGCGGGCGGGTTGCCAGCTGGGATTCCAGCAGCACCACCGCCTCGGGCATCCGCCCTGCACGGAGCAACGCCAAGGCCAATTGTTGCTCGGCATAGCGGTCGGTGGGCGCGGCTTTGCGCCAGAGTGTCAGGGCCGTAATCGCTTCGTCAGTGCGCCCAGCGGATAAGGCAAACTCGGCGGCGCGACGCGCCAAGCGCGGGTCGCCGGTCAAACGCGCCAACGAAAGCGTGGTCGGTGCCGCCGCCGCCGCCCCCCCCCGTTGTGCCGCAATTTCGCTGGCCAGCACGCCAAACAAAATTTCATTGGTCAGCACTTGGCGGGGGTAGGTATTTTCTGCCTCGGCCGCCGAGACTGTGGCCGACGGCAACAAGGCAGGAGAGGACTCTGGCGAAAACACCGAAGTCGCGCAGGCAGACAGGGAACACACCAACACGCTAGGCAGAAAAAAGCGGATTTTCATTCGGGGACTCGTAGCAGGAGGAGGGCAAAGCCTCGGAGGATGCAGGGTTGAGCGTAGAATAACATGCCCATCTTGATGTGTTCCCGCCCTATGCCAGAACTTCCAGAAGTCGAAACCACCTGCCGAGGGCTTGCCCCACTGCTCACCGGCCACACACTGACAGGGGCAACCGTGCGCGAGCCCCGTTTACGCTGGCCGGTCGATGCGGCACTCAACAGCAAAGTGCAAGGACGCACTGTCTTGCGGGTGTATCGCCAAGCCAAATACGTCGTTTTGGTGCTGTCGGGGGAATGCTATGTGCTGATTCACTTGGGGATGTCGGGCAGTGTACGGGTGTTGCCCGCCACCACCCCCGCCGCACGGCATGACCATCTCGACCTGTGCTTTGCCGACCAAGTGCTCCGGCTGCATGACCCGCGCCGGTTTGGCGCGGTGCTGTGGGGCGAGGGCGACCCTTGCCAGCACCCTCGGCTGGTTGGCTTAGGCTGCGAGCCGCTGACCGCCGCGTTTTCTGGCGAGGGACTGTTTGCCGCCCTGCGCCGCAAAGCCGCCCCGATCAAAACCGTGCTGATGGACAACAAAGTGGTGGTGGGTGTGGGCAATATCTACGCCAACGAATCGCTGTTTTTGGCGGGCATCCAGCCCACACGCCCCGCCCACACCCTGAGCCTTGCCGACTGCCACCGCATGGTCAGCGCGGTCAAAACGATATTGACCCGCGCCATCGAAGCCGGCGGCAGCACCCTGCGCGACTTTACCAACGCCGTCGGCAAGCCCGGCTACTTTCAGCAAAGCTACGCCGTGTATGGCCGCGCCGGTACGCCGTGTGCGGTCTGTGGCAGCGTGATTATCGGGGTGCGATTGGGGCAGCGGATGAGCAGCTATTGCCCTGTGTGTCAGGAGTAGCTGCAGCGTTACAACACATACCGTGCCAAATCCTCCCGCTGCGCCAGCCCCTCTAGCTTGCTGTCCACATAGTCGGCATCAATGGTCACGGCTTGGGCTTCTGCGGCAAAAGACAGCTCTTCCAGCAGCTTTTCCATCACGGTATGCAGCCGCCGTGCGCCGATGTTTTCCATTTTCTCGTTGACCCGCCATGCGATTTCCGCCAACTGCTGAATCCCGCTCTCGGCAAAGGTAATGTCTGTGCCTTCTGTTGCCAGCAAAGCTTGGTATTGGCGGGTCAGGCAGGCATCGGTGTTGGTCAAAATCGACACAAAATCTTCTACCGACAGCGGTGCCAATTCCACCCGAATCGGGAAACGCCCTTGCAGCTCCGGCACCAAGTCAGAGGGCTTGGACAGGTGAAACGCCCCCGAAGCGATAAACAAGATATGGTCGGTTTTGACCATGCCAAATTTGGTCGAAACCGTCGTGCCCTCGACCAAGGGCAGCAAATCCCGCTGCACCCCTGCCCGCGACACATCGCTGCCACTGGTTTCGCCCCGCGCCGTCACCTTGTCGATTTCATCAATAAACACAATCCCGTTTTGCTCCACATTGCGCAGAGCCTCGAGCTTGATTTCTTCCTCGTTGATGAACTTGGCGGCTTCTTCGTCGGTAATCAGCTTCAAAGCCTCGGCAATTTTCATTTTGCGCGACTTGGTGCGGCCCGTGCCCATATTGGCAAACATGCCCTGAATCTGCTGGGTCAGCTCCTCCATCCCTGGTGGGGCGAGCATCTCGACGTGGGGTGCGCTGCTAGCGACTTCAATTTCGATGTCTTTCTCGTCCAGCTTGCCTTCGCGCAGCATCTTGCGGAATTTTTGCCGCGTCTCGTTTTCCTCACGCGGGGCCGGTTCATCCACGAAACCGACGCTGCGAGCGGGGGGCAACAGCGCGTCCAGCACACGGTCTTCGGCGGCTTGCTCGGCGCGGTGGCGGTTGTTTTGGATGGCGGCATCCCGCGCTTGCTTGACGGCGACTTCGGCAAGGTCACGGATAATGCTGTCCACGTCGCGCCCCACATAGCCAACTTCGGTGAACTTGGTCGCTTCGACTTTGATAAAAGGCGCGTCGGCCAGCTTGGCTAAACGGCGGGCAATCTCGGTTTTCCCTACCCCTGTCGGCCCTATCATCAAAATATTTTTCGGGGTAATTTCACTTTTAAGCGGCTCGGCCACTTGCTGCCGCCGCCAGCGATTCCGCAGCGCAATCGCCACCGCACGCTTGGCAGCGGCCTGACCGATGATGTGTTTATCGAGGGCTTCTACAATGGCTTGGGGGGTCATCTGAGCAGACATGGGGCTTAGTCTCCGTGTGCCACGCTGGGGGCGTTGAGCGTTTCAATCACATGATTTTGGTTGGTGTAGATGCAAATATCGCCAGCGATGGTCAGCGATTTTTTGACGATTTGCTCGGGGGACAGGTCGGTATTCTCAAACAATGCCCGTGCCGCCGACTGGGCAAACGCCCCACCCGAACCAATTGCGGCAATCCCGTGCTCGGGTTCCAGCACATCGCCATTGCCGGTAATCACCAAAGTGCGCTCTTTGTCGGCCACGGCCAGCATGGCTTCTAGGCGGCGCAAAGCGCGGTCACTGCGCCAGTCTTTGGCCAGCTCAATCGCGGAAATCAGCAAATTGCCCTGATATTTTTGCAGCTTGGCTTCGAAGCGTTCAATCAGGGTAAACGCATCCGCTGTACCGCCTGCAAACCCTGCCAGCACGCTGTCGTTGTGCAATCGGCGGATTTTGCGGGCGGTGGACTTAATCACAATATTGCCCAGCGTCACTTGACCATCGCCGCCCAAGGCCACTTGGTTGCCGCGCCGGACCGAGAGAATCGTGGTGCCGTCGAATTGCTGCATGTGCTACCCCTCATTCAAATTAAAGCCACAAAAAAAGCTACCGGCACAAGCACCGATAGCTTTTGTTCAGATAACGCCAAACCCGCTAATTACAAGCGGGCTGGTTTGCTACCATTAAGCAGAAACGCGGGAAGCATGAAGCATGGCGTACAGCTTGTCACGCAGGGACAGACGTTGTTTCTTCAGCACTTCGAGTTCAAGGTCGGTCAGGGTGTCGATACCGTTTTCGGCACGCACAATCGCCTTGTCTACGCTTTCGTAGTCGGTAAACAGGTGGGTAAAGTGGGCATCCGACATTTTTAGGTCATGGATAGCGTCTTTGAACTCTGGGAATTCAGCGATAAGGGGGTGGTGGTCAACGTGCATAGTCATGCCTCCTGAGTTGGGTTATCAATTATTTGTAGGGACAGCTTCATCCTAACAACACACTCTACGCCGCTTATTGACCTGCATCAAACGCCTACCTCGCAACAAGTCTCCCGCCGCAGGGAAAAATGCCCTTTTTTGGCGCACAACGCCGTTAAAAAATATCGTAGCATCGCGCCGTCACCCTTCAGTTTGCCCACAGTTTTAACTTTCAAAGAAAAAAGGAAGACGCAGCATGTCAGGACACGGTTTTCACGTTCACGGCCCCCACGACCACGCGGTTGAACATGCCGCCCACGGCAACGACCACGGCGACGAGGGCTTTTCCTCACGCATTGCCGTGGTTACGGCGGTGCTCTCTACGGTTGGGGCGTTGTTTGGCTATATGGCTGGTGCGACCCAAAACGAAGCCATGCTGCACAAAAACAGCGCGGCCATCCAAAAAACCGAAGCCTCCAACCACTGGAATTACTACCAAGCCAAAAGCAATAAGCAAAATCTGGCCGAACTGGCCGCCGCGCTGAATGCCGGCGCAAACAAGACCCGCTACGAGCAAGAAGTCACCCGCTACAAAACCGAAAAAGCTGAAATCAAAGACAAGGCCGAAGCCCTTGAGGCCAAGGTCAAAGACTTTGACCGACAAAGCGAAGAGGCCATGCACCTGCATCACCGCTGGGCACAGGCCATGACCGCCACCCAAGTGGCGATTTCGCTGGCGGCGATTACCCTGCTGACGCGCAAACGGTGGTTGTTCTGGGGGGCGATAGGCACGGCAGGGCTGGGATTGGCACTGGGTGGCGCGGCCATGCTGCACCTCTGAGAACCTGTTCAACGCCTGCGAGACTCGGGTGAGCCGGTGTTTGCTAGCATCCCCTTCCCGTAGAGGGGTGGGGTGGTTGCTTTTGATTTTTGGGTCTCGGTCTTGACTCTGGCGGCCTCGCCAGCCACCACCCCGTCCGGCTTTGCTGTCGCCCTCCTCCGGCAGCGGGCAATGACGGCCACGCGCATCTGCAGTGCAGGTCTTCAAGCCCACGCCGGTCAGAGGGTCTTGCCCCTTATTTCGTAAAATGCTAAATTAGACGAATGGATGACCACTTAGAACAAGACCTGCGCCCCCACGCGCGGGGCGCAGCGCAACTCCTCAAAGCCTTGGCGCACGAGGAGCGGCTGATGATTGTGTGTCATTTGCTGGATGGCGAAAAAACCGCTGGCGAACTCTGGCGGCAATCCACCTTGTCGCAATCGGCGTTTTCGCAGCATTTGGCCGTGTTGCGCGGCGAGTCGCTGATTGTGGCGCGGCGCGAGGCGCAGACGATTTTTTACTCGCTGGGACGTGCCGAAGCGATGGGGGTGTTGGTGGCCTTGCGCCAAGCTTTTTGCCCCTAGTTTTTGTCGCTTCAGCGGCGTGGCATCAAGCCCCCACATCACCGGCACACATCCGTTTTTTTATTTCGCGTTTAATTCGTTTTTAACTAAATTAGCAAAAAGGAAATGTCAGTCATGTCGTATTACCAAGAACTCACCAGCGAACTCAGCACCAGCCTTGCCGCCATGCGCCAAAATCAGCCTGAGATGATGAAAGGCTTTGGCGTACTGGCACAAGCCGCCACCAAAGATGGCGTGCTAGACAAAAAAACCAAAGAGCTGATTGCCTTAGCGATTGGGGTGGCGGTGCGCTGCGATGGCTGTATTGGTTTCCATATGCAAGCCCTGCTGAAGCTGGAAGCGACCAAAGCAGAAATCGAAGAAACCCTGAATATGGCCGTCTATATGGGCGGCGGGCCGTCCCTGATGTATGCCGCCCACGCCATGCAGGCTTACGACGAGTTTGTCGGCAGCTAATTGGCCGCGAGTCGCACCGCCATCTGCGCCAGCCTTTGCCCTTGGGCAAAGGCTAATTTTTTTTCATCGTCCGACAAAGGGCGGTCGTTGTTTGTCCCCGCCACATGCGTCACCCCATATGGCGTACCCCCCGTGCTGGTGCTAGACAAGGCCGGCTCAGAATACGGCAAGCCCACCATCACCATGCCGTGGTGAAACAGCGGAATCATCATCGACAGCAGCGTGCTTTCTTGCCCGCCATGCTGACTGGAGGTGCTGGTAAACACACAGGCCGGCTTGCCCGCCAATGCGCCTTGCAACCACAGACCCGTCGTGCCATCCCAAAAACATTTCATCGACGCAGCCATATTGCCAAACCGCGTCGGACTGCCCAAGGCCAAGCCCGCGCAGTCTTGCAAGTCTTGCAGCTCGACATACGGTGCGCCGGTGTCAGGAATACACGGCGCGGTGGCCTCGCACACTGCCGACACTTTGGGCACAGTGCGCAAACGGGCTTGGCAGCCGGACACGGCTTCGACCCCCCGTGCAATCTGCTGGGCAAGCTGGCGCGTTGCGCCGTGTTGGCTGTAATACAGCACCAAAATTGTGTGCATAGCAAAAACTCCTGCGACAAATTAAAAAACGGGGGAGGCCGCGCGTTTTGAACACGCGCTATTGCTCAACAATCCGGTCAATCCGTCCGCCACACAGCTCAAAACACTCACGATAGTGCCCTTCACATCGCCCGTGGTCTTGCTGCCAGCAGCTTTGCGGCTGCCAGCACCGTTTGCCGCCGCCGGCATGTACGCACTGGCGGTAGTTGTGCATCGCAAGACTGTAATTGTTTTGGCAGGTGTAGTACGCCATTTGGTTGTATTGCTCGCACTGCTGGCGGGTGTTTTGACACTGTGCCACACAGCGTCGACCCTCCATCGAGGTCGGCGGCACGAGGACGTGGCGCACGGTGGGGCCACACGCGGTGAGCGTCAGCAAAACAGCCAGCAAAAGTGGGCGCAAAAGCGACATCGCAACGTTTCCCTCTGGGTTGATGGTGGCCGGAAGCCGACCCGCAGAATAGCCCACCTGCGCCAGTGTTAAAATCCCCACCGGCAGACAACCCGCCAACCGACACCGCCCTTTTTTGCCCTGCCACAGGAAAAGCCCCGCATGGAACTTGAAAAATGCTTACACCAGCAAGGTTTTGGCTCACGCAAAGTCTGCCGCGCCTTGATTGCCGCAGGGCGGGTGGCGGTGGCGGGGGGTGTCTGTCGCGATGCCAAAGCCCCGTTGGCCGAAGAAGGGGGCGTTTTTAGTGTCGATGGCGAGAACTGGACGACCCGCCGCGCGGTCTATCTCTTATTGCACAAACCTGCAGGGTACGAATGTTCACGCGCCCCCCAACATCACCGCAGCGTTTTAACCTTGCTGCCCCAACCCTTGCTGGCGCGGGGGGTGCAGCCGGTGGGGCGGTTGGATGCCGACACCACCGGCTTGCTGCTGTGTGCCGACGACGGGGCGTTTATCCATCATTTCACCTCGCCGCGCCGCCATGTGCCTAAACGCTACCGTGTCACCACCACCCGCCCCATCGACGCGGCCTTGATAACCGCCCTCCAAACCGGCGTGCAGCTTCACGATGAACCCGCCCCGCTAGCGGCCTTAGCCTGCGAAGCCCGCGATGACTACACCCTTGCCCTGACCCTCGGCGAAGGCAAATACCATCAGGTGAAGCGCATGGTGGCGGCAGCCGGCAACCACGTCGCCGCCCTTCACCGCGAAGCTATGGGCGGCCTCATCCTGCCCGACACCCTGCCCGAAGGTGGGTGGCGATACCTCACCCCTGCCGATTTTGCCGCGCTGGGCTGGGCTGCCACCTAGCCTACTCGCCCCCCCACCCCACCGGAGACCCCATGTCGCGTTATTTCCGTTTTTTGCTGACTTTACTCGTCGGGCTACCCTTGCTGGCGCAAGCCGATGTCTATGCGTTTATTGACGCAGACGGCCATGCCCACTTTGCCCCCAAGCCGCTGGATGCCCGCTACCAGCTGTTTAAAAAAGGCACGTTACCGCCCAGCCGTGCCGCCTTGGCACAAGCGGAATCGGTCGATACCGCACCCTATTTGGCGCGTCGTTCGGCTACGGGGCTGAAAACCTATACGCCGCTGATTGAGCAAACCGCCCGCCGCCACGGGCTAGACCCCACGCTGCTGCACGCCATTATCACCGTAGAATCGGGCTACCATGCCGAGGCCGTCTCGCCCAAAGGCGCGATGGGTTTGATGCAAGTGATGCCCGACACCGGCGCACGCTTTGGACTGGATGCCGCCCATGACGTGAAGCAAAACTTGGAAGCAGGGGCGCGGTA
>CALMOJ010000253.1 GCA_937871815.1 uncultured Neisseriales bacterium | reverse complement strand
CCCCCCAACCAAGGAAACTCCCCATGAGCGAAGCCTCCCTAATCTGTGACGACACCCAAGTGGGTACTGGCGACGAAGCCGTTGCTGGCAAGCAGGTCACCGTGCATTACACCGGCTGGTTAGAAACCGGCGAAAAATTCGATTCCAGCCGCGACCGGATGCAGCCGTTTGGCTTTTTGCTGGGCGATGGCCAAGTGATTAAGGGCTGGGACGAAGGCGTGGTCGGCATGAAAGTGGGCGGTGTGCGCCGTCTGACGATTCCGGCTGAAATGGGCTACGGCGCACGCGGGGCGGGTGGGGTGATTCCCCCCAATGCCACGCTGGTGTTTGAAGTGGAGCTGCTGCGCGTCAGCTAAGCTGCGTTCTCTTCACAAGGGGCTAGCCCCCACCCCACAAAGCCGAGCCGAGGGTTGCCCTTGGCTCGGCTTTTGTTTGGCGTGCTTGCCCGAGGCCGGTAGCAGGCTGCTGGGGTTTTGTTTTTATTCCCCGCCACTGGCCGCCTACGCTGCCGGTTTGGCTGTTATTCCCCTCCTTTCGGAGGAGGGGTGGGGTGGTTGCTTTTGACTTTGGTTTTAGGCTTTGGCGGCCTCGCCAGCCGGCAAGCCGTCCGCGAGGGGTTTGGGCTCAGAACGGGGTCAGCATCCAGCGAACGCAAGCTCACCCCCCTCTCGCCGACTTTGAACAGGTTCTGAAAGCCGCTTCCCTTAGCTTGGTATAATCGCCGCTACACCTACACGCTTTGAGTCTCATCCTATGCGCTACATTATTTTAGATACGGAAACCACGGGGCTGCTGGCACGGGGCGGCGACCGTTTGCTTGAGTTTGCTGGCTTAGAAATGATTGACCGCAAGCTGACGGGGCGCAATCTGCACCTCCGCA
Source organism: uncultured Neisseriales bacterium (assembly GCA_937871815.1). Taxonomy (GTDB): domain Bacteria; phylum Pseudomonadota; class Gammaproteobacteria; order Burkholderiales; family Aquaspirillaceae; genus Rivihabitans. Next base: position 23,047 of record CALMOJ010000253.1, on the reverse strand, counting down.
TCCATCCTCAGCGCGACATCCCCGAAGAAGCCAGCCGTATCCACGGCATTACCCTCGACGACCTTGAAGGCGCACCGGTATTTGCCGCCGTTGCCAGCGAGATTGCCGACTTTATCCGCGATGCCACCCTGATTATCCACAATGCCCCGTTCGATATGGGCTTTTTGGATATGGAGTTCCAAGCTGCGGGTCTGCCCACCGCCACCAGCCTTGTGGCCGAGGTTATCGACACCCTGAAGCTGGCCAAGCTGCAGTTTCCGGGCAAGCGCAATAATCTGGATGCCCTGTGCGACCGGCTTGGGGTGAATCGCAGCAACCGCGTCTATCACGGCGCATTGATTGACTGCGAACTGCTGGGCGAAGTGTATTTCGCCATGACCCGTGGGCAAGAGAACCTGCTCATGGCCTTAGACAGCGGCACAGCGCAAGACAGCGACCCCCTGACCTTGCGCTTGGGCAGCGACCCTCGTCAGCCCCGCGTGGTGCGCTATGCCCAAGCCGAAGAGCTGGCTGCCCACACGGCGTATCTGGATGACCTCGACAAGCAAATCAAAGGGACGTGCGTCTGGCGCACTGTCCCCAGTACCGGCGAGGACGGCGTATGAAGGTTCGCCATATTGCCCTGATTCCTGCTGCCGGTGCGGGTAGCCGCATGGGTGGCAGCCTGCCCAAACAATATCAATTACTGGCAGGACAGCCCGTGCTGTGGCACACCTTGGCCGTGCTGGCTGCCGAGCCGCGTTTGGATATTTTGGCCGTGGTGGTGCATCCTGACGACGTGTGGTTTGACCAATTTTGGTGGCCAGGGGGCGACCGTTTGCTGGTGTTGCGGGCAGGGGGAGCCAGCCGCGCTGAAAGCGTCCGCAACGGCCTGTTTGCCCTTGCTGCTGAAGACCGCGATTGGATTTTGGTGCACGATGCCGCGCGGTGTTGTTTGCCCCGCGATGCGCTGGCACGGCTGCTGGATACCTTGGCCGGTGACCCGATTGGCGGGCTATTGGCTTTGCCAGTGGCCGATACGGTGAAAAAAGAAGGCGAAGGAGGGCGCATTGCCAGCACCGTGCCGCGTGACGGCCTGTGGTTGGCACAAACCCCCCAAATGTTCCGCGCCGCGCTGCTGACCGAAGCCCTAAGCGATGCGTGCGATGTCAGCATCACCGACGAAGCCTCAGCGATTGAGCAGCTTGGCCTTGCCCCGCGCTTGGTGCAGGGCGATGCTTTTAACTTTAAAGTGACGTGGCCACATGACCTCGCGCTGGCCGAGCGGGTTTTGCTGTGCCATCCACAGGGGGAAACCGTATGAATGCACTCCGTATTGGACAAGGCTGGGACATCCACGCCTTGGTTGAGGGTCGTCCCCTGATTTTGGGTGGCGTGACCATTCCCCATCGTCTGGGGCTCAAGGGGCATTCCGATGCCGATGCCCTGCTCCACGCCATTACCGATGCCCTGCTGGGCGCGGCAGGCTTGGGCGATATTGGCCATCTATTCCCCGACACCGACCCCAGCTTTGCCGGAGCAGACAGCCGCTGTTTGCTCCGCACCGCGTGGGCGCGGGTGGCTGCAGCGGGTTGGCGGCTGGTGAACGTGGACAGTACGGTGATTGCCCAACGCCCCAAGCTTGCCCCCTATCTGGGCGAAATGCGGGTCAATATCGCCACAGACTTAGGCGTGACCGTGGACGCGGTAAACGTCAAAGCTAAAACCAGCGAACACCTCGGCCCACTGGGGCGCGAAGAAGGCATCGCTGCGCAAGCCGTTTGCTTACTGCAGCGTGCATAATTACGCCATCGGCTTGAATCCGTGGCTATACTGGGACACATGCCCCACCCATCCAAAAAGAAGGAGAGACCACTATGAATGCAGATGATAAAAAACGTGCAGTTGCCCAAAAAGCCCTCGCATTTGTGCCTGACAATGCCGTGATTGGCGTGGGTACCGGTTCGACGGTCAATTATTTTATTGACGCGCTGGCCACCATCAAAGGCCGGATTGAAGGCTGTGTGTCCAGCTCCGAAGCCAGCACCGCGCGGCTCAAAGCCTTGCATATCCCCGTGTTCGAGCTGACTGCTGTGGGCAAAGTGCCGGTCTATTTTGATGGTGCCGACGAAATCAACCATCACTTGCACATGATTAAAGGCGGCGGCGGTGCATTAACCCGCGAAAAAATTGTGGCAGCAGGGGCTGAACAATTTATTTGCATGGCGGACGATAGCAAATACGTTGAAAAACTCGGCGCGTTCCCTGTGGCGGTCGAAGTGATTCCGATGGCGCGTTCCTTGGTGGGGCGCGAGCTGGTCAAGCTGGGCGGGCATCCCGAATGGCGGCAAGGCTTTGTCACCGACAACGGCAATATTATCTTGGACGTGCACAACCTCGACATCACCCAGCCGCTGGCGATGGAAGAAGCGATTAACCATATTCCTGGTGTGGTGTGCTGTGGTATTTTTGCGCGACAACATGCCCATTTGCTGTTGCTGGGCACAAGCGAAGGCGTGAAGGAAATCCGCTAAATCACCCTGTCCCGATACGCAGGTGCCATGCGTGTCGGGGTTGTTTTTTGGGTGCGTCGCTACTGGCTGACGCGCCTTGCTGCACCGCACAGGCGGTTTTTTTGTCACACGATTGACACATGGGGTCGGGACAATCAAAGGTTTGCCCCCTCTTAACTTTAGGAAGCCACCATGGCCGAGCATATTTCTAAGCAGTTTGATTTGGAACTCGAAACCATCCGCACCCGCGTCTTGCAAATGGGCGGCTTGGTCGAAGCCCAGATGATTGCCGCCATCGAGGCATTACTCGCCTCTGACCTAGATGCCCTTGAGCAAGTGATTCGTGACGATGCCTTGGTCAACGCCATGGAAGTCAGCCTAGACGAAGAATGCCAACACATCATCGCCCGCCGCCAGCCTGCTGCTAGCGACCTGCGGATGGTCATGACGGTCATCAAAATCATCACCGACCTTGAGCGCATCGGCGACGAAGCCCAAAAAGTGGCGCGTATGGGCAAGTTGATTTTGACCGGTGACCGCATTCACGCACCCCGCTTCCGCGAAATCCAAAAAATGGCAGACATTGCCATGGCTATGGTGCGTCGTGCCTTGGATGCGTTTGCGCGGCTGGATGTGGCCGGTGCCTTGGATGTGGCGCGGCAAGACCGCACGCTGGACGACGAATTCGATGCCAACTTCCGTCAGCTGGTCACCTTTATGATGGAAGACCCTCGCACCATTTCGATGTCGATTGACACCATCTTTATGTGCAAAGCCATTGAACGGATTGGCGACCACGCCAAAAATATTTCCGAATATGTGGTGTATATGGTCAAGGGCAAAGACATTCGCCACTCCACCCTTGAAGATATGGAAGGTATGTCGGTTTAATCCGCCTGTACGTTCTCCCTCTCGCGCCCCTTTATTGGGGCGATTTGCTATCTGTTTTCTTGATTAGTAGGTGTCCCCGTGCCCTCGTCCTACCCCACCCTCGCTGCCGTTGATTTAGGTTCTAACAGTTTTCGCCTGCAAATTGTGCGGGTGGATGGCGAGCAGTTTTTTCCGCTCGATTCCCTCAAAGACACTGTGCGGCTGGGTGCAGGGCTGACGGCAGACAATCTGCTGGATGAGCCGACCCAAGAACGCGCCTTGGCGTGCTTGGCCAAATTTGGCGAGCGGCTGTCCCACTTTCGTCCCGACCAAGTGCGGGTGGTCGGGACCAACACCCTGCGCGTCGCTACCAACGCCGCCGCCTTTATCGCCAAAGCAGAAGCCTTGCTTGGCTTCCCCATCGAAATTATTGCAGGGCGTGAAGAGGCACGGCTGATTTACACCGGCGCGTCGCACAGCCTGCCGGCAGGGCGAGAAAAGCGGCTGGTGGTGGATATTGGTGGCGGCTCAACCGAATTTATTATTGGCAGCGGCTACAAAGCCCAAAAGACCGAAAGCCTAAACCTCGGTTGTGTCACCTACAGCCTGCGCCATTTCCCCCAAGGCATCCTGTCCAAAGCCCATTTTAAAACCGCCGAGCTGATTGCCCGCGACCAAATTCAGCGCATTGCCCAAGACTTTCACGCTGAACACTGGCAGCTTGCGGTGGGTACTTCCGGCACCGCGCGGTCACTGCGCGATATTTTGGAGCTCAACGACTATGCCACCGAAGGCATTACCCGTGACGGCATGGAGCGGCTCAAGGCGGATTTAATCCGCGCAGAAAACCTGAAAAATGTCTCGCTGAATGGCCTGCGCAGCGACCGTGCGCCCGTGTTGCCCGGCGGCTTGGCGATTATGTTGGCGGTGTTTGAAGAGCTGGGCATTGAGCAGATGAGCGTGACCCTCGGCGCACTGCGGGACGGGGTGCTGTATGACTTGCTGGGGCGGAACTTTGACCACGATCTCCGCGATGTCACCATCGGGCAGTTTAAGCGTCGCTACCATGTGGATACCCCGCAAGCCAGCCGTGTCGCCGAGCTGGCGATGCGCTTTTACGCCGGTGTGGTGGGCAACACCCCGCCCGCCGAAGTCCACCGCCAACTGGGCTGGGCGGCCAAGCTGCACGAAATCGGGCTGACCATTTCCCACACCGGCTACCACAAGCATTCGGCCTATGTGGTGGAAAACGCCGACATGCCAGGGTTTTCGCGCTTGGAGCAGAAGCAGTTGGCCAATTTGGTGTTGGCGCACAAAGGCTCGCTGGGCAAGATGTTGCCGCTGGTCAACCAAGCCGACTACTGGCCGGCCATCCTTGCCCTGCGTCTGGCCGCGCTGTTCTGCCGCAGCCGCCGCCCCCTGACCCTGCCCAATACGCTGGCACTGACCGCCGAGGGCGGCAAGTTCTCGCTGCGGATTGCCGCCGACTGGCTGGATGCCGTGCCGCTGACCGCCAGCGCCCTGCGCCACGAAGAAGGTCAGTGGCGAGCGAAGGGGTTTGGGTTTCAGGTGGTGGCGGTGTGAATGCTAAAGTCGGGCTACCGCCCGACTTCCGGTGTATGCCCTCGCTTCTGCCCCTCCCTCGTTTGGGGTGAGTCGGTTGCTGCCCGCCCGCGTTGCGGCACTGCTGCTGTGATGTTCGGCAGAAGCCCGCCCCATCCCCCGCTGCATACCCTACTCGCTTGCACTGATTCCGCCTAAATCTGCTCAACCCCCGCGCCAGTGCTATCCTGCCGCGATAGCGCAACATCCCGTTGCCCTGCCCTCTCGCGTCCCCTGCCATGACTGCCGCCACCGCCCGCCCGCCCCAACTGACCACCCACGCCCAGACCGCCACCCTCACCGGCTCGTGGACATTTGCAGGGCTGACGACACAGCCTGCGGCACGCTCAGCCGTGCGGGCGGTGCCGCTGACCGCCCAGTGGGATATTCAGGCCGCCGAATGCGACAGCGTCGGGCTGTTGTGGCTGTGGCAAGACTGGGGGCAGACGCTGCCCGCCCAACTGCTGGCCACCCCCGCCCAGCACGCCCTGTTGCAGCAATGGCAGCACAGCCCCCCCAGTCCGCCGCCCCACGCCACCAGCGGCTGGCGTGAAGCCGTCGAAGCCGTTGGGCGGGGCGCGTTTGCCCTGCGTGACCAAGCCACCGGCTTTATCGTCCTGCTTGGGCAGTTGGGCGGGGCGTGGGTTTTTTTGCTGACCCACCCGCGAGAAATCCCCTTGAAAGCCCTGTCTGCCCACCTGTTTCGGGCGGGGGTGTCGGCGCTGGGCATTACCGCACTGGTCGGCTTTTTGATTGGGATTGTGCTGTCCTACCTGTCCGCCCAGCAGTTGGCACGTTTCGGCGCGAACACGTTTATTGTCGATTTTTTGGGGATAAGCATCCTGCGGGAGCTGGGGCCGCTACTGGCGGCGATTTTGGTGGCAGGGCGGTCGGGCTCGGCGATGACCGCCCAAATCGGCATGATGAAAATCAACCAAGAACTGGATGCCATGCAGGTGCTCGGCTTGTCGCCGCTGCTGCGTTTGGCGTGGCCAAAAATCACCGCGCTGGGGCTGGCCATGCCCTTGCTCGCCCTGTGGACCAGCCTGCTGGCCTTGCTGGGCGGCATGTTGGCCGCGTACTGGGAACTCGACCTGCCGTTTGCCCAGTTTCTCGACCGCTTTCCCTTGGTGGTCAAACCCGTGCATCTGTGGGTCGGGCTGGGCAAGTCGGTGGTGTTTGGCCTGCTGATTGGGCTGATTGCCTGCCACTTTGGCTTTCGGGTGCAGTCCACCAGCCAAAGCTTGGGCGCGTCCACCACCCGTTCCGTGGTCGCGGCGATTACGCTGGTGATTGTCGCCGATGCGTTTTTTGCCGTGCTGCTGTCCCTGACCTTGGCGGTGAAACCATGACCGCCGCCGCTTCCCCCGCCCCGCCGGTGATTGTCGCCGAGGGCATCGAAAGCCGCTTTGGTGCGACCGTCGTACACCGCGACCTTCACCTGACCGTCAACACCGGCGAAATCGTCGCCCTCGTCGGCGGCTCGGGCAGCGGCAAAACCACGCTGTTACGGCATTTGATGGGACTGACCTCCCCGCAAAAAGGCCACGTCCGGCTGTGGGGGCAGCCCCTGAATACCGGTGACTTTCGAGCCGAGCGGGCTTTGCGTCAGCGGTTTGGCGTGTTGTTTCAGTTTGGTGCGCTGTTTAGCGGCTTGTCCGTGTTTGACAACGTCGCCCTGCCGCTGCGTGAACGCGGGGGGCTGGATGCCGCCACCGTGTGCCGCATGGTGTATGCCCAATTGGCACATGTCGGCCTCAGCGCAGACGTAGCCGACAAACTGCCTGCCGCGCTGTCCGGTGGCATGGTCAAGCGGGTGGGCTTGGCGCGGGCTTTGATCCTCGACCCGCCCTTGCTGTTTTTAGACGAGCCGACCGCAGGGCTAGACCCCGTCGGCGCGGCGACTTTTGTCGCCTTAATCGGCGCGATTCAGGCGCGGCAATCGCTGACCGCCATTATGGTGACCCACGAACTCGACCGCCTGATTGCGCTGGTGGATAGGGTGGCGGTGTTGGCTGACCAGCGCATCGTCGCCATCGGCACCCCGCAACAGGTCGCCCAAGTCCCGCATCCGTTTATTCAGGCGTATTTTCAGGCGACGTTTGGGGCGGAAGGTGTGCCGGTTGGACGGGGTGCGCTAGCGGTGGCGGGGCATGGTCACCAAACCCGTGCGGCGGGGCAGGCCGCCAGTGGCGAAACCCCCGCCGCTTTTATTCCCCTCTGAGGAGGGGTGGACGGCAACGCCGGACGGGGTGGTGGCTGGCGATGCCGCCAGTGCTAAAGTCCAAAGCCAAAGCCAAAAGCAACCACCCCCCGCCTCCGGCGTACCCCTCAGAGGGGAATAACAGCCAAACCGGCGGGGTGCGCTAGCGGTGGCGGGGAATCACGGCCAAATCCCGATTTGCGGGATGGCTAAACCACGGAGCATGGAATGGAAAGCAAAGCCCACGCCTTTTGGGCAGGACTGTTTGTGTTGGGCTTGTTGGCGGTGCTGGCAGGGGTGGCTGTTTGGCTGACCCAAGGCCACACCGGCGCACGTCAGGACTACACCCTGATTGCCACCGACAGCGTCACCGGCCTGAACCGTGAAGCCCATGTGCTGTATCGGGGGATTCGGGTCGGCAAAATCACCGCCTTGGGGTTGGACCCCCAGCAGCCGCAGCGGGTGAAGCTGACGGCGGCCTTGTCGCGTGACCTTGTGTTGAGCCAGCGCGTCTTTGCCAAGCTCGGCACACAGGGCTTAACCGGCGTGGCCTATGTCGAGCTATTTGACCGTGGCGACGCACCGCCCCTCGACCGGCTGCACGCCGCCATCCCGCTCAAGCCCTCGGCATGGCAAGAGCTGAACGCCCAACTGCCCGAGACCCTCGCCACGCTGCGCCAAGTGGGGCAAAACCTCAACGCCACGCTGAATGCCGACAACCGCGCCCAGTTTGCCGCTTTGCTGGTGCAGCTCAACGCCGTGGCCGCCCGTTTGCCCGCCCTCAGCCAGCGGGCAGAAGCCACCTTGGCCGAAACCGAGCGGCTGTTGAAAGACCTGCGGGGCCTTAGCCAAGCCGCCCGCACCACCACCCAGCAAGTCGGCACGGCGGCGGCGCAGGTTGGGCAGAGCAGTGCCGCCCTGACCCAATCTGCCTTGCCCGAGCTGGTGCCGCTGTTGGCAGATTTACGCCGCACCACCCAAGCCCTCGATGCCGTGTTGCAGCAGCAAGCGCACAATCCCCAGCAACTGCTGTTTGGCGACCCGCGCGAAGCCCCCGGCCCAGGCGAGGCGGGTTTTGCGCCCCGCTGACGCGCTTCCCCCTCCGCTGCTTTTGAATAGGAAATGTGCGATGTTGACGAATGGTGGTTTGAGAACCTGTTTACGGACTCGCGAAGGCGAAATGCACCCAAAAAGCGGCGTTGGGACTGAATCCACCCGCCGGTTTCGGGGTGGTTCAACGCAGACTCCCCCGAGTCTCGCCGCGCGTAAACCGGCACTCACTGCTGTGGGCTGCTTGCTGACGATTGCCTTGCTGGGCGGCTGTGCGTTTGCCCCGCCGCGTGTGCCGGTGGCACGGTACACCTTGGCACCGGTGGCGGTTCAGACCGTCGCCGCCTTGCCGCCCTTGCAGGTGACGGTGCAGGCTGCGCCGTGGCTAGACAGCACCACGCAGCACTATCGCTTGCTGGACGATGACCCCCTGCGCATCCGGCGTTACGCCCAAAGCCAATGGGCGGACAAACCCACGGCCTTGCTGCTGGCACGCTTGCACGCCGCTGGCGAAGGGTCGCGCGAAACCAGTGGCCAGCCGCTGCGGGTGACGCTGCGCTTGACCGACTTTACCCAGACCTTTACCCGCACACTGGAGAGCGTGGGGCGGGTGGCATTTGTGGCCGAGGTGGCCTTGGCTGATGGCCGCGTCCGCCGCCGCGCATTTGAAGCTCACGCGCCTGCCCCTTCCGCCGATGCTGTCGGCGGTGCGGCGGCCTTGTCGCAGGCCAGCGATACCGCCTTGGCGGCGTTGCTGGCGTGGTTGGCGGCAGGGCGGTGAGTGGCTTGGCGGGGCGGGGAGGGATGCAGCCCGAGGGCTTGTCGGCTATGATACGCCGCCATGACAAGACCGCCGGTCTTGCCCCGTTCACTTGCCTGCTAGAGGATGCCCATGCTGAAATTGTCTCGCCTTGCCGCCGTTTGCGTTGGTCTTACCCTGACCGCCAGCGCGTGGGCCGCCGGTTTGCCCCATGTCGAATTGACCACCAATCTGGGCACGATTGAGCTGGAGCTTTACCCCGAAAAAGCCCCGCAAACCGTGGCTAACTTTGAACGCTATGTGCGGGAAGGCCACTATAACGGGACGATTTTTCACCGTGTGATTAGTGGCTTTATGGTGCAGGGCGGGGGCTTTGATGCTGCCATGCGCGAAAAGAAAACCTACAAGCCGGTACCGAACGAAGCCGCCAATGGCCTTAAAAACGAAATCGGCACACTGGCTATGGCACGCACCGCTGACCCGCATTCGGCTTCGGCACAATTCTTTATTAACGTCGCCGACAATGCCTTTTTGAACTACCGCGCCGCCACGGTGCAAGGCTATGGCTACACGGTGTTTGGCCGTGTGGTGCGCGGCATGGATGTGGTGAACCGCATCGCCCAAACCCGTACCGCCCCTGGCGATACCCCGATTGAGCCGATTCGCATCGACAAAGCCAGCTACAAGGCCAACTGATTCCCCCCTTTTTTCTCCCTTATCCAAAAGGAACACGCAGCATGATTAAACTGACAACTAACCTTGGTGTCATTACCCTGCAACTGGACGCAGAAAAAGCTCCGAAGACCGTGGCGAATTTTGAGCAATATGTCCGCGAAGGCCACTACGATGGCACGATTTTTCATCGCATCATCAAGGGCTTTATGATTCAGGGCGGCGGCTTCGCCCCTGGCATGTTGCAAAAACCCACCCACGATGCCATCCAAAACGAAGCCAATAATGGGCTGAAGAACAAGGCCTACACCGTCGCTATGGCACGCACCAGTGCGCCGCATTCAGCCTCGGCGCAGTTCTTTATCAACGTGGTGGACAACGGTTTCCTCGACTTTACCGCTGAAAATAGCAACGGCTGGGGCTACTGCGTATTTGGTGAAGTGGTCGAAGGCCGCGAAGTCATCGACCAAATGAAGACCGTCAAAACGGGTCGCCGCGATGGCCACCAAGACGTGCCGCTGGATGATGTGGTGGTTGAAAAAGCGGAAATCATCGAAGGCTGATTTTGGCTGAGGGGCGGCGGGTGTGATGCGCTATCCTTGCCCCTTCTGCACCGAGGGTTTGCCGCTACAATGCGGCTTTCCTCGCGCTGCTTTGACTGAGCCCTATGCCTCCCCGTACCTTGTTTTTGGCTGACCTGCACCTTTCCCCGCGCACCCCCGCGCTCAATGCCCACTTTGCTGCCTTTTTGACCGCCCATCAGGGGCAGGTTGACGCGCTGTATATTTTGGGCGACCTCTTTGGCTTTTGGCTCGGCGACGACGACAGCCGCCCTTTTGCCCGCACTATCCAAACCCAACTGGCTACATTCGCCCGCCACACGCCGCTGTTTATCGTGTCGGGCAACCGTGATTTTTTGCTCGGCGCACCGTTTGCCCGTGCCACCGGCGCGACGCTGCTGGCCGACCCCAGCGTGGTGACGCTGTATGGTCAAGCCTATGTGTTGGCGCATGGCGATGCCCTGTGTACCGAAGATAAAACTTACCAGCGGTTTCGCCGCGTGGTGCGCTGTGGACTGACCCAATGGCTATTTTTGCGTTTGCCTTTGGCGTGGCGACAACGGCTGGCGGGGGATGTGCAGCGCGAGTCGGGCGCGGCCAAAGTCGCCAAGCCCTATGCCGTGACCGATGTCAGTGAGTCTGCTGTGCTGGCGTTGCTGGCGCGTTACCCTGAGGCGCATTTGATTCACGGCCACACCCATCGCCCTGCTTGCCACACCTACGCTACGCCGCAGGGGGCGCGTTGCCGCTGGGTAATTGCCGATTGGCGGGCAGAGGTCATGGGGGGCTATGTGCAGGTGGATGCCAGCGGTGTGGCGGCCAAAACGTGGTTGGGCGGGGCGTGATGGGCGGCGGGCGATGCTGGGCTATTCGCCCCATGCCCTTCTGCCTTGCAAGTGCCGCCGCGTGTCGCCCTGTTCCTCGGCGTTGCCTCCCGTGGGGCAGGGCTTTTTGGCATAATGCCCGCCATGTCTTCCCCTGATTGGCGCGTCGCGCCCCCTGATTTTTCGCCGACCTTGCTGGATTGGGCGTGTACGTCTGGTTCGCTGACCCAACGGCTGGTGGCCACGGGCTTGCCGTTTGCCGTGGTGGTGACCCAGCAAGGCACCGCCTATCCCACCGCTGACGAAGCCGACTACCTTACCCTCCCCCTGAGGCAGCCAGTGTTGGTGCGCGAAGTGCTGCTGACGCTGGCTGACCAGCCGGTGGTCTTTGCCCGCAGCCTGACCGCCGACCCTGCGCCCCACTGGGCGGCTGTGCTCGACCGAGGCCGCCGCTCGCTGGGCTTGACGCTGTTTACCGATGCCGCCATTACCCGTCGCCCGCTGCAATGGGCGACGCTGAGCACTTCTCCCCTCGCCCAAGCCGCCCGCCTGCACTTTGCCTCTGCTGCCCCATGTTTGTTGGGGCGGCGGGCGGGCTTTGTGTTGCACGGTGAAACGCTGCTGGTGCATGAGGTTTTTCATCCCGATTTAGCTTTGTTGAGTCCCCCGCCATGTTTGCCCACTTAAAAGACCGCTTGGCGGTGTATGCCCAACTGACCCGTTTAGATAAGCCCATTGGCTCGCTGCTGTTGCTGTGGCCGACCTTGTGGGGGGTGTGGCTGGCGGCAGATGGTGGCTGGCCGCAGGTCAGCATGGTGGTGATTTTCACCTTGGGGACGCTGCTGATGCGCTCGGCGGGGTGTGTGATTAACGATTACGCCGACCGCCATTTTGATGCCCATGTGGCGCGGACTCAGCACCGTCCGTTTGCGCGGGGCGTGGTCAGCGAAAAAGAAGCACTGCTGCTGGCGGCGGGGTTGGCGGGGTTGGCTTTTTTGCTGGTGCTGCCGCTGAATGCCCTGACGTGGGTCATGAGTCTGCCGGCTGTGTTGCTTGCAGGCAGCTATCCCTTCACCAAACGTTTTTTGGCTTTGCCGCAGGCTTATTTGGGTTTGGCGTTTAGCTTTGGCATTCCGATGGCGTTTGCCGCCAGCCAAAACACCGTGCCGCTGTTGGCGTGGGTGCTGTTTGCCGCCAATACCTTTTGGACGATTGCTTACGATACCGAATACGCGATGGTAGACCGTGCCGATGACCTGAAAATCGGCATCCGCACCTCGGCGATTACCTTTGGCCGGTTTGACGTGCTGGCCATCATGCTGTGCCACACCTTGTTCTTGTTGCTGATGGGCGTGGTGGGGGCAATGGCAGGGCTGGGGGCGGTGTACTTGGCCGGTTTGATGGCGGCGGGGGTGTTGATCATGCAGCAATACCGCCAAATCCGCCCGCGTGAACCTGCTGCCTGCTTTGCGGCGTTTTTGGCGAATAATCGGGTGGGGGCGGTGGTGTGTGCGGGCTTGGTGTTGGATAGGGGCTGGGCGTTGTGGGGGGCGGCGGGCTGAGCTTGTTCGGCGTTTCGCGAACCAAGGGTCAGCCGCGTCTCGCCGCGCGTAAACAGGCTCTAAACCCGTGTTCGGGGCTTTTGGTTCTGGGCTTTAGCTCCGGCGGCCTCGCCAACAACCACCCCGTCCGCTTGCACCATCGCCCCCCTTCGCCGGAGTGGCACGGTAGGTCGGGTTTCAACCCGACAACGCGGCAGCACGCTATCGCGTCGGCTGGCGGCGGGAGGCTGTCCCGTAGGACGTGGCGAAATCGGGCTGAAGCCCGACCTACGGGGGGCGGTGCCAATGACACCGTTGCTCGGGCTGGGCGGTGACTCCCCGCCACGGCTGGCCGCAGGGTTTGGCTTTTAATTCCCCTCCCGTGGAGGGGTGCCCCGTAGGGGTGGGGTGGTTGCTTTTGACTTTGGGTTTGGTTTTAGCACTGCCAACAACCACCCCGTCCGGCTTTGCCGTTATTCCCCTCCGCCGGAGGGGAATAACGGCAGCGGCACCCCGACCGACAGTTGACCCCATCCGCATCCCCCCAAAGCGCTCAAAGCAGCGGCCCCACCATCAAGCTCGCCCAGCCTGCGATAGCCAGCCACGGGCCAAATGGCATTGGCTGGTTGAGGGTGTGCCGCCGCCAGACCGCCCTGCCCAGACCGGCGATGACCGCCAACAGTGCCGCGCCAAAAATCAGCCCAGGCAGTGCCGCCACACCCAGCCACGCGCCGAGTGCCGCCAGCAGCTTGGCATCGCCGCCGCCCAGTCCATTTTTGCCGCGCAGCTGCTTAAACATCGCATTGACCAGCCAAAGCACGCCGTAGCCGCCGATGGCACCCCAGAGGGCGGCCTCTAGGCTGACCTGCCCGCTCAGCAGGTTAAACACCAGCCCCAGCCACAGCAAAGGAAGGGTCAGACAATCCGGCAAAAGCTGGGTGTCCGCGTCAATCCACGCCAGCACCAGCAAATAGCCGGTCAAGAGTGCCGCCCCCAGCAGCGGCCAGCCCCAGCCAAAATACGCCGCCAGCCCTGCCGCCAGCCCCGCACTGGTCAGCTCGACCATGGGATAGCGGGGCGAGATGGCCGCGTGGCAGGCATGACACCGTCCCCGCAGCAGCAGCCAGCTCAGCACAGGGAGGTTCTCCCACCACGCCAGCCGATGCGCACAGTGGGGGCAGTGCGAGGCTGGGAAGGCAAGGGTAAAGGGCGGTGCGGGCGCAGGCGATTCGCCGTGCCATGCGGCGGCTTCTGCTTGCCAGCGGGCTTCGAGCATTTTGGGTAAGCGGTAAATCACCACATTAAAAAAGCTGCCAAACAGCAAGCCTAGCAAGCCTGCAAGAGGGACGAGCCACGTCAGCGGCAAGGAGGCGGTCAGGAGTGTGGTCATTATGTTGGGGGGGTAATGCGGACGCGTTTCACGCCACGGTCTTGGGACTGCAGCACTTCAAACACATACCGCTGAAGACGAAAACAGGTGCCCGGCTCGGGGATGTCTTGGAAGTGTTCGACAATCAGGCCATTGACGGTTTTGGGGCCATCCAGCGGAAAGTGGGCATCGAGCAGCTTGTTCAGGTCGCGCAGCAGCATGGTGCCATCCACGCTAAATGCGCCGCTCGGCTCAATGACCGCAAGGCGGGTTTGCTCGGGGGCTTGGGTGGTGAACTCGCCGACCACTTGCTCCAAAATATCTTCGACCGTGGTCAAGCCCATCATTTCGCCGTACTCGTCCACCACAATCGCAATCCGCAGGTGGTTCTCTTGAAAATGCTGAAGCTGGGTAAACAGCGGGGTGCTGGAGGGGATGAAATAGGCGGGGCGCACAATGCCTTCTAGGCGTTCAAGCGTCAGCTCTTCGCCGAGTAGATGCAGCACTTTGCGGGCGTGCAAAAAGCCCACGACGTTGTCAAAGCCGCCGCGATACACCGGCAGTCGGGTGTGGTGGCAGGTCATGAGTTGGGCGCGGATGGTCTCTAGCGGGGCATCAAGGTCGATCATCTCCAGCTGGCTGCGCGGCACCATCACGTCTTCTACCGTGCAGCTTTCAAGCTCAAACAGGTTGAGCAACATGCTTTGGTGTTTCTTGGCAATCATCTGGCTGGATTCCAGCACGAGGACGCGCAATTCTTCGGGGGTCAGCTGAGTCGTTTCGGGGTGGGGCTGCACGCGCAGCAGCCGAATGGCGGCTTTAACAAACAGATTCACAAACCAGACGATGGGATAGCACAGCTTCAGCAGCAAGGTGAGCGGATAGCTGGTAATGACGGCGACACGGTCGGGGTGGGTAGCGGCAATGACCTTGGGGGTGGCTTCTGAGACCACCAAAATGGCAAAGGTGACGACGACGGTGGCGATGCCCAGCGCGGCTTCGCTTTGTCCAAACAGCCGAAAGGTAATGACGGTGGCCAACGAGGCCGAGGCGGAGTTAATCAGGTTGTTACCCAGCAAAATCACGCCGAGTAATTTGTCGGTTTGCGCCAAGAGCTTTTGCGCCAGCTTTGCGCCGGTATGGCCTTGGTTGGCGAGGTTTTTGAGCTTGTAGCGGTTGACGGCCATCATGCCGGTTTCAGACATGGAAAAAAACGCCGAGCCGAGCAAAAACAAGCCGAGTGCGCCAAATAAAACCGAGAGGGGGATGTCGTCCAAGGGGGGTGTGGCCAAGAAAAAGAAGCCCGCAGTATTGCCAGCCTCTAGGGGGGGTGTCAAGCCAGCGCGAAGTCGGCGGCCATACGCAAAAAAAGACGACCGAAGTCGTCTTTTTTTGTCAAGCTAACCGCGCCGAAGCGAGATTAGAACTTGTGCTGCATACCGACTGCAAAGGTATTCTCGGAACGACCGCCGTCAGCAAATACAGCTACGCCGTGCTTGGCGTGACCGTAGGAGGTGTAAGCCACGGTACGCTTGGACAAAGCGTAGTCCACGCCGACGATGAATTGGTTCAATTCAGTTGCGTCCATGTTTACGCCAGCGGTGGTCGCGCTGAAGATTTTGCCGTAGGTGAACTTAGGTGTCAGCGCACCCATGGTGTAGCCCAAGGTCAAAGCGACTTCTTTGTACTTCAGAGCGTCCACTGCGCCGCCGTATTGCTTGGCTTGACCATAGGACAGCGCGGCCAAGATGTTGTTGGCGTTGTAGCCACCTTCAACACGCCAGTAGTTGCTGGACTTGGTCAGGGTGCTATCGGTGTCTGCTTGGCTGACGTAGCCCGCCGAGCCGTAGAAACCGGCGTTAGCGTAAGTACCGCCCAAGCTCCATGTGGCCGCGTTGGAACGTGTGGTGGTCAGTGGGAGGGTGGTGCGGACTTCGTCAAAGCCGTAAGTCGCGCCGAAGGAGAAGCCGCCGAATGCTGGGCTGTCATACGCGATAGCATTGTTGGTACGGCCATCCAAAGCTTGTGCTTGGTGGTATTGCAGACCGTTCACGCCTGCGCCGTAAATCCATGCTGCGTCAGATTGACCCATCGCGCTGTTTGGGTAAGTGGACAGACGACCCACGCGCACTTTACCGAAGTTGCCTTCCAAGCCGATAAAGGAATCGCGGGTTGCCCAGCGGTTCAGCGAGTCGTTACCTGTGCCCGCGCCGGTGGTGCCGTCAACGTTCAGGCTTTGTTCGATTTGCCAGATAGCTTTCAGACCGTTACCCAAGTCTTCAGCACCCTTGAAGCCAATCAAAGAACCGGTGTCATCAACGCGGGTGGTGGATTTAGTATTGTTGGTGTGCTTCAAGCCCTTGCCGGTTTCGAGGGCGGCTTCGACGGTACCGTACAGGGTGACATCAGCCATAGCGGCCATAGGCAGGGCGGCAACAGCCAGTGCGATTAGTTTTTTCATGGGGAAATTCCTTGGTTCAAATGGGCAATTAAAATCACGCTTAAAGCGTGAAAGGTTTAGCGTGCATCACGCTGGGGACAAGCGTGATGCTATGGGTTGGACTATAACTACCCCCGTTGCAAAAAAACAAATCGCCGTTTTTTTGGCGGGTATTGCGATGCACCACAGTGGGGCTTTGGCATTTATCTTTTTGATTTTATGGATATTTGTCAATTTGCAACGTGTTTCTTTTTTACAACACAAAAGGGTGGTTGGGGGCGGGGTGTGCCTGCTATGTCCCATTATACTGAATCTCTTTTCACTTTTTTAAGGGCGGTAATATGCTTGAAACCTTGTTGATGCTTATCGGCTTTCAATTAGCAGGGGAGGCCTTGGGGGTGGCGTTGGCCTTGCCGGTACCTGGGGCGGTGTTGGGCATGATGCTGCTGTTTGCCTTTTTAATGCTCCGGCGTGGCGTACCCCGTGCTTTGCAGCAAGGTGTGCCCGCGCTGTTGCAGCATTTCTCCCTATTTTTTATTCCGGCGGGGCTGGGGGTGGTGCTGTATAGCAAGTTGCTGGGGGAGTCTTGGTGGCAAATGGTTGTCGCGCTGGTGGTCGGGACGCTGGTGACGTTTATCGTGTCGGCGGGCTTGCTACACCGCTTAATGGTGTTGAGCCGCGCACGGCGACGGGCAGCACGGCGGGAGGTGGCTTAAATGGCGACTTTGCTTGCTTTGGCGCGAGACACCAAAACCCAACCCCTGATTTGGCTATTTGCCACCCTGCTGGCCTACCGCCTGTGCTTGACCATCCAACAAAAAACCAAAGGCCACCCGCTGGCTAATCCGGTGGGGATGGCGATTTTGCTGCTGGTGGGGGTGCTGTGGCTGACGGGGACGGATTACCGCACGTATTTTGAGGGTGGGCGGTTTATTCACCTGCTGCTCGGGCCGGCCACGGTGGCGTTAGCCGTGCCGCTGTACGCCAATTTGCCGCGCTTACGGCAGGCGTTTTGGCCAATTATGCTCACGCTGGGCGTGGGGTCGGTGCTGGGGATTGTGTCTAGTACGGGGGTGGCGTGGTGGTTGGGCTTGGATGAAGTGGTGGTGCGTACCTTGCTGTCGCGCTCGGTGTCCACCCCGATTGCGATGGGTATTGCCAGCAAGGTCGGCGGCGCGCCAGAGCTAGCGGCGGTATTTGTGATTGTGTCGGGGGTGTTTGGTGCCGTGGTGGGGCTGCCGATTTTGTCGCGGCTGGGCTGGAGGCGGGATATTACCTATGGCTTTGCCGCAGGGCTGGCTGCGCATGGACTGGGGACGGCACGGGCTTTGCAGCATTCCCCCACCGCAGGGGCGTTTGCGGGGCTGGCGATGGGGTTGAATGGTTTGGTGACGGCGATTTTGGTGCCGATTCTGTTGCGGCTGGTGGCGGCTTGAGGGACGGGGAGAGGGCGAGTGTCGTCGTGCTGTCAGCAGGTGGCTGGCGAGGCCGCCAGAGCCAAAATCCAAACCCAGAGGCAAGCACCCCTCCTCGGGAGGGGAATAACAGCCAAGCCCCCGCATCCCCAGTCCTTCGGTTGGAGAGGATGTTAAATAAAATTGTCATGCCTAGCCTTTAACATGCGGGGTAAAGGTTGGATGATGGGGCTGGGCTGCTGTGGGATAAGGCAGGGCGGTCGCTGTACCCCGCAACAAATAGCCGTCTTTCCCAGAGGGGGGGCGGAACAAAACAACAAAAAAGACAAGAGACAGGAGAGCACACGATGGAATTGATTTTATGGCGACATGCCGAGGCAGAAGAAGGTTCGGACGACTTGGCGCGGAGCTTAACCCGTCGCGGCCGGCAGCAAGCAGCCTTGATGGCGGCATGGTTGCGGCTGCGTTTACCAGCTGGCTACCAAGTCATTGCCAGCGAAGCGAAACGCTCACAGCAGACCGCCGCGCTGTTGTCTAAAAACTATCGGGTAGAAGCCGCGATTAACCCCACCGCTTCGGTTAGTAGCGTATTGGCCGCCGCCGGTTGGCCCGATGCCAAGACCCCCATCGTCTTGGTCGGGCATCAGCCGTTTTTGGGGCTGCTGGCCTCCAGCCTGTTGGCCGGTAGCCCGCAAATGTGGAGTGTCAAAAAAGGCGGTGTGTGGTGGCTTACCCACCGCTTGCGCCATGATATTCCTGTGACCCAGCTTAAGATGGTGATGAATCCCAGTATGCTGACGGCCAGCGATAACTAAATCCACCGTACCGCTTTAACCCCACCAAGCCCCCTTTTCCGTACTGGTCAAGGGGGCTTGGTGCGTTAAGAGCCTGTTTGCGATCTGCGATACTCGGGTGATCCTGCGTTGAAATTCGTAAAAAAATGCTCATTGACCTCGTGTCAACTGCGCTTTTTTTCCGAATTTCGCCTTGGCTGACCCTTCGTTCGCTAGATCGCAAACAGGCTCTAAGGGCGGCGTATTCCTAGCGTAGTATCCGGCTGAAACCCGACTTACGCCGTCGCCAGCGTCGCACGGAGCTGCTTGGTCGCCGTCATCATGTTGGCGAGGGCGGCTTCGGTTTCGACCCAGTTGCGGGTTTTCAGGCCGCAATCAGGGTTGACCCACAGCCGCGCCACGGGAATCACCTTCATGGCTTTTTCCAGCAAGTGGGTGATGGCCTCGACGGTAGGGATACGGGGCGAGTGGATGTCGTATACGCCTGGACCGATTTCGTTGGGGTAGGCAAACGAGCCAAACGCGGTCAGCAATTCCATATCCGAACGTGAGGTTTCGATGGTAATCACGTCGGCATCCAAGGCCGCAATCGCCGGCAAAATATCGTTGAATTCCGAGTAACACATGTGGGTGTGGATTTGCGTGGCATTTTCCACCCCCGCAGCCGACAGCCGGAAACACTCCGCCGCCCACGCCAGATAGCCCGCCCAATCGGCGCGGCGCAAAGGCAAGCCCTCACGGAAAGCCGGCTCGTCAATCTGAATCACCCGCACCCCTGCCCGCTCCAAATCCAGCACCTCATCCCGAATCGCCAAGGCAATCTGGCGGCAGGTATCGGCACGGGGCTGGTCATCGCGCACAAACGACCACTGCAAAATCGTGACTGGTCCGGTCAGCATCCCCTTCATCGGGCGGGGGGTCAGTGATTGGGCAAACGCCGACCACGCCACAGTCATCGGGGCGGGGCGTGCCACATCGCCAAACAACACCGGCGGCTTGACGCAGCGGCTGCCGTAGCTCTGCACCCAGCCGTGGCGGGTAAACACATAGCCCGAAAGCTGCTCACCAAAGTATTCGACCATATCGTTACGCTCGGCTTCGCCATGCACCAATACATCCATATCGAGGGCTTCTTGGCGGCGGACGGCGAGGGTGATTTCGGCCTGCATCGCCGCTTGGTAGCCCGCTTCGTCCAAGGTGCCAGCACGGTGCGCGGCCCGTGCTGCCCGAATGTCTGCCGTCTGCGGAAACGACCCAATACTGGTGGTGGGCAGCAGCGGGAGCTTGAGCCACGCTTGCTGGGCGGCGGCGCGTTCGGGGTAGGCGGCGGCGCGTTGGTCGTCTCCCGCTTGGCGTTGTGCCAGCCGTGCGCGGACGGCGGGATTGACCACCCGTAGGCTGGTGTGGCGGCTGGCTGCGGCGTGACGGCTGGCCGCCAATTCGTTCGCAATACTGGCGATGCCCTCGTCTAACCCACGCTTGAGCAGCTTGAGTTCGTTCAGCTTTTGCACGGCAAACGACAGCCAGCTTTTGACTTCGCTATCTAGGCTGGTTTCTTGCGCCAAATCGACCGGCACATGCAGCAAGGAGCACGATGGAGCCAGCCACAGCCGTTCGCCTAACTGCGCCGCCAGCGGGCTGAGGTTGAGCAAGCACTTATCCAAATCAGCCCGCCAAATATTGCGCCCATCCAAAATCCCCACTGACAGCACGCGGTCTTCGGGCAGGCTATCGGCAAAGGCTTGGGCTTGTTCTGGCGCACGCACCGCGTCGAGGTGCAGCCCCGCCACCGGCAAGCCGCACAGCAGGTCACGGTGCGGCAGCACACTGCCAAAATAGGTAGCCAGCAGCAGTTTGGGGGACTGCGGCGCAAGGGCCGCGTAGGTCGGCGCGAAGGCGGCCAGCCACGCATCGGGCACATCCAGCGTCAAAATCGGCTCGTCGATTTGCACCCAGTCCACCCCTTCGGCTTTGAGCGCGGCCAGCAACACCGTATAAGCAGCCACCAAGGCGGGCAGCAGGCTGAGGCGGTCGCTGTCATCTTTGCTTTTGCCCAGCCACAGCAGCGTCAGCGGACCGACCAAGACCGGCTTGGCCGCGATGCCCAAGGCACGGGCTTCGGTCAGGTCGCTGTGCAGCCAGCGTGTTTGCGGGGTAAAGCGGGTGTGGCGGTCAAATTCTGGCACCAGATAGTGGTAGTTGGTATCAAACCACTTGGTCATTTCCAGCGCGGGTTGGCTGGGTGTGCCCCGTGCCAAGGCAAATTGGTCGCTCAAGGTGGCTTGGGCGGGGTCAATGCCAAAGCGGCTGGGCAACGCGCCCAACCACAGCAGGGTTTGCAGCACATGGTCGTAATAGGCAAAGTCACCGACCGGAATCAGGTCGAGTCCGGCGGCTTTTTGTGCCAACCAGTGCCGTTGCCGCAGGGCTTTGGCCTGCTGGATAAGGGTGGATTCGGGGGTGTCGCCTTTCCAGAAAGCTTCGAGGGCGTGTTTTAGCTCACGTTGTGCGCCGATGCGGGGGAAACCTAGGTTATGAATAATGGTCATGGCTGTGCCTTTTTGTATGAAAAATTTGTGTGACACAGCATGAGGCAAGGCAAAGCATGAGACAATCTCATTGTTTTTGTGATGAGGATTAGGAGTTTTCATGAGTCAGTCGCAACTAGAGCTTCGCCACCTCCGCACTTTGGTGGCGATTGCCAGCGTGGGGAATTTATCGGCAGCCGCCAAACGCCTGCACCTCACCCAGTCGGCGTTATCGCACCAGCTCAAAATGCTGGAAACCGCCTACGGGGTCAGCCTGATTGACCGCCGCCGCCAGCCTGTGGTGCTGACTCATGCTGGAGAATGTTTGCTGGCCTTGGCGCGGACGGTGTTGCCGCAGGTGGAGCAGGCCGAGCGGGAATTGGCGCAGATGGCCAATGGCGAGGCGGGGATGCTGCGGATTGCGGTGGAGTGCCACACTTGCTACGACTGGCTAATGCCTGCGATGGATGATTTTCGGGCGCATTGGCCGGCGGTGGAGCTGGATATTGTGTCGGGCTTTCACACCGACCCCGTGGGCTTGCTGCTGACGCGCCGCGCGGATTTGGCCGTGGTGTCTACCCCCGAACCAGAAGAGTCGGTGGCGTTTTTTCCGCTGTTTAGCCATGACATCGTGGCCTTGGTAGCGCGTGACCATCCTTTGGCCAGCCGCCCGTGGCTGCGCCCCGAGGACTTTGCCGACGAAACCCTGATTACCTACCCCGTTCCCGATGACCGTCTCGACGTGGTCAGCCGTGTTTTGCTGCCTGCGGGCATCAACCCCCCGCGCCGCACCACCGAGCTGACCATTGCCATGATGCAGCTGGTCGCCAGCCGCCGTGGGATTGCCGCCTTGCCGTTTTGGGCGGTGCAGCCTTACTTGGCACGGGGCTATGTGCAGGCCGTGCCGATTGGCGAGCAGGGCTTGAGCGGTGAACTGTATGCCGCCATCCGCAGTGAGGATGCCAGCTTGGCCTATGTGGAGGATTTTTTGGTGACGGTGCGCGAGGTGAGCTTTGCGGCGTTGGCGGGGATTAGGGCGTTGTAGGGGGGGAGTGCCTGTTTACGTTCTCGCGAACGAAGGGTCAGCCAAGGCGAAATTCGGAAAAAAAGCACCGTTGGGACTGAATCTATACGCAGTTTTTTGTGAATTTCAACGCAGGATTACCCGCGTCTCGCAGGCCGTAAACAGGTTCTTACAGCACCTCGACGATTACGTGCTTACCCAAGACATGTGCCGCTTGCTCTATTTGGTCTAGCTTTGACGCGTGGCGTAAATCGAACAGCCGGTCGATTTGGGGCATATGCCAGCCTAGGCGGCGAGCCAGTTCTGATTTTTTGAGCCCTTGCTCCATCATGGCACGGTAAACCCCTAGCTTTGCCGCTTCTAAAGCAGAGGGGCGCACGGTTTTTTGATTCTGCGCCGCGTGGCTGGGTGTCGGGAGGGGTTTGCGTGCGTCAACGTAAAAAGAGAGCCCTGTTTCGAGGGCATCAATCGCATTGAGCAGGGCTTCGTCTTCGTCTGCGCCAAAGGTGATGGCTTCCGGTACGTCTGCGAAGGTCACCAAGACCATGCCATCATCGGGCGTGAG
The DNA here is from genome assembly GCA_937871815.1 of uncultured Neisseriales bacterium. Classification (GTDB taxonomy): domain Bacteria; phylum Pseudomonadota; class Gammaproteobacteria; order Burkholderiales; family Aquaspirillaceae; genus Rivihabitans. The sequence goes on along the minus strand of CALMOJ010000253.1, from coordinate 338 downwards.
TGTTACGGGATAGTCAAACATTTTTAGCCTTAGCCTTTTAGTCCTAATTGTTTTTTGATGGCCGCTTCAAGCCCTTGCCCCAATTCTTGTGTGCCGTGCATGGGGAGGGCGGATTGCTTGCCGTTCAGAAAAACTTTGAGGTGCGAGCCTTTGCCTTGCGCAAAGGTTGCACCCTGTTGCTCTAGCCATTTTTTGAGTTGCTTTGAGTTCATGGTTAAATCTTAACACTTGTGTTGTGTTTTTGTTGGAGGGTCGAACGGCAAAGCCCTTGGCGCGTGTACTTAAACGCAAAAAGCCCAACCGGAGGGTTGGGCTAATGGCTGGGTTTTGCGGTGTTG
>CALMOJ010000252.1 GCA_937871815.1 uncultured Neisseriales bacterium | reverse complement strand
AAACGCAAAAAGCCCAACCGGAGGGTTGGGCTAATGGCTGGGTTTTGCGGTGTTGCGTGGTGCCGATGAGAGGAGTTGAACCCCCGACCTTCGCATTACGAATGCGCTGCTCTACCAACTGAGCTACATCGGCGCCGCTGCTGAACGGGTCAACAAACAGATGCGCGGAGTGTAGCAATGTTTCTGGTTTTTGGGAACGGCTTAAACCGGCCGACGATACTCCGCCTTAGGCCACAAGGGGATGCCGCCGCGCGGGGTGAACCGCCCCTCGACCCGCAGCCAGCGCGGCTGTAGCAGTGCCACCAAATCGTTGGCCATGCGGCAGACACAGGCTTCGTGGAATTCGCCGTGCATCCGAAACGAACCCAAATACAGCTTGAGCGACTTCGATTCGACACACCACTGGTCGGCTTCCATCTCAATCACAATCGTCGCAAAGTCGGGCTGGCCGGTCACAGGGCAGAGGCTGGTAAATTCGGGGCAAGTGATGTTCAGCGTGCCGGTGACACCGTGAGGATTGAGCGCACCCTGTGCAAACGGATTGGGGAAGCGTTCCAGCAGGCTGGCATCGGGTTGGTCGTAGCGGTAATCGGTTTTTTGGCTGCCGAGCTGCTGCAAATTGGCGTGAAGCGTCATGGGTAAAGGTCTTTTAATCAGGGTTTAAAGCCGGAAAATATCGGCAATGATGTCGTGAGAGCGGGGCTTAAACGCCAATTTACCGTGCTCACCGGCAAACGCATAGCAATCGCCTGGCGTGTCTTGGTTCACAATCCCCACCCCCTGCGCCACGATGGTGTGCGCCCCAACGTGGCATCGCCCAATAATGGCGGTGTTGGGGAACATCACTACACCGGTTTCAATCACCGGCGCGGTGCCGTGGTTTTTGCCGACGGTTGAATTTTGATACAGCACCAGATAATCCGAATAGCTGGCTTTAGCCAGCACAATGCCCACCGAGTGCCCAATAAAGAAAATATCCGGCATGGCGATTTCGTAAAACAGGTCGATGCCGTTCAGGGCTTTATTCAGCCCAAACAGCTTGGTTGGGACTTCTGTCTCGCCGGATTCACGCCAGATGGTGTTGGCCAGAAAATACAGAAAAATACAGTATTGGGTCGAGTGCAGCGCGTTGAACGCGTCGGGTGTCCACCAGCGCACGGCGTTGATCAGCTTGTGTTGCCGAGCCAAGGCGGCAGGCAAATACTGCGCCACCAGCGGACGCGTGGCGCGGCCATCGGGAAAGAAATGCCCAAGTTGGGCGCACACATAGTCGGCGAGGCTATCGGTCGTGTGGTTAATCAGGTGGAGGGTCATGGCGTAGGCTCTAAAAATTCCCAATAAAATCCCCAAGTCAGCAGGGGGTGACCGCGACAGACTTGGGGCGTGGGGGGTAACAAGCAGACAGACTTTGAACAGGTTCTAAGTCGCCGGATTCAGCCGCGCGGTCAAAACATCTCGCACCAAACGGGGCTGACAGCCCAAGGCCTGAATCGCTTCAATCGCACAACGCGGGGCTTGTTGTTTGGGGCTTTCGCGGGTAAAGCCCAGCGTCCAACCAAGGGTGGCAAGGTGTGCCGCCAGCTCCCCGTTAGAGACATTTTCACCGCTGGCGACGTTGTAGATTTTGCCGCAGGTTTCGGCATCGACAATACGGCACAGCGCATCAACCACGTCATCCAGTGCGATATAGTCGCGGACAAAGCCCGTGGCCGAGTCCACTGTCAGTTGGCGATTGCGACGCAGCTTGCCAAACAGTTCAGACAAAAAGCCTGGGGCGGTGTCGGCATCGTCAAATACACAGGCCAACCGCGCCACGCTGCACCGTGTCGGCGCGACGGTCAGACACAGGTTCTCCCCCAGCCCCTTGGAAAAATCATACAGATGCCGAGGGGACAGCGGATTCAGCAGCAGCGACTGGGTTTCGTCGGCAACGTCGATGGCTTGGCCGTCATACAGCCGCGTGGAGGACAAATACACCAAGCGTTCAAACGTGCCGTATTTCAGCAGTTTGGACAGCAGGCAGACGTGGGCTTCGACCGTATCGAAAGGGCGGGCAGCGTAGTCGGCGGTGAGTCCGATGGTGTAGAACACCCGCCCCAAGTCGCGCTCAAAAATACTGGCATCGTCTCTGGCGGGTGTCCACACCGTTGCCCCCGCCGCACGGAGTGTCGTTGCCAAGCGCGAACCGACAAAGCCGGTTGCGCCGAGAACGGTATAGTGCGGCTGCTGCATCATAGGCCTGTCGTGGGGTGGTGCAGGGCAGGGTCTTTGTGGCGCAACAGCTTGGGGCTGACGTTTTTGCACATCAAGAAGTTGGCGTTATCAAAGAGGGCAGGGTCTTTTACCGCCACCATGTTAAAGCCGTGGTCGGGGCCTTCCAAATAAACGGCATCGGCTGGAATCAGCTCAATTGGCTTGCCTGCAAGGTTGTAGTTGGAGTTGAAATCGCGCACGGCAAAGACGTGGTAGCCATGACCGGTCAGATAGCGAATCAGGTCGGTGTTTTCTAGGCCGTTGCTCCAGTCCACATAGTGGCGATGGACTTCAAACACGATATTGGGGGCTTGGCCGACCGGCTGGGACAAGAACTTGTCTGCACCTTGCAACGCGCGGAACTCTGCGCCTTCGATGTCGAGCATGATGAGGTCGAGCTTATCGACGTGGTTGGCCGCAAGGTATTCGTTGATGGTGACGGTTTGGAAGGCATCGTCATGGTCGCTGTCCACCGTTTCGGGGTGAGCAAACGAGTCGTAGCCGACCAGTGCCAGCGTGGTGGTGCTGTTGTCCCACAGCCCTTCGCTACGGGGGCGAATATTGGTCAAGCCGTTCAGCTCGGCATTGTGGGTCAGCATTTTTCGCTGGTCAGGATTGGGCTCAAAGGCATGTACTACGCCGCCGGACTTCGCCAGTTCTTTTGCCATCAGCACCGCATGGTCGCCAAAGTACGCGCCCCCAATCACGGCTTGTTTGCCGCCGCGTGCCAAATACACCAAGAGGCGGCTGGTGTGGGGTTCCCATGCGTGGTCAGGCAGGGAGGGCTCGGACATGATGAAGTCACGCGCAATTTTGGAGCGATACAAAAAGTCGAATTGGGTGCCGTCTGCCAACTGCTTGCGAATCACTTGGTCGTCGTCAAACAAGGCATCGACCAAAGGACCGGTGACATCTTCACGCAGGTCAACACCTGGGGTGGCGATGACTTTTTCGAGGGCTTGGATGTGCTGAATAAAAGCCTCGCGCCATTTTGGGCGGGCAGCAATCTGGGAGAGGGCTTCAGTTAGTTTTTGCGTATTCATTGTTGGATTCCTCTCGTGAGCAAAATAAAAGGGTTAGGCAGCAAAATCAGGGTAACCCGCATCGCGTGGGCTGAGAATAGGGGCGGCAGGGAGCGGCCAGTCAATGCTAAAAGCAGGGTCATTCCAGCGCACACCGCTGGCGTAGCCGGGTACATAGGCACTGGCCATTTGGTAAAACACTTCGCTGTTATCCACCAGCGTCTGAAAACCGTGTGCCACGCCTTTGGGCAGATACAGCGTGCGGTGATTGGCCGCGCTTAAGGTCACGGCAAACCACCGCAAATAGCTGGGCGAATCAGGGCGCAGGTCGAGCACAACATCGTAGATTTCGCCCTGCGTGACCCGCACCAGCTTAATTTCTTCGTGCGGGGCGGTTTGAAAGTGCATCCCGCGCAGTGTGCCGCGCTGAGGATTAAACGAAATACTTTGTTGCACCATCCGCCCTTCTAGCCCGTGAGCCGCAAGGGTATCGGCGCACAAACTACGGGCAAAGAATCCCCGCTCATCGACCATCGGGTCAATATCAATCAGCCACGCGCCAACAATCGGGGTTTCGGTGAATTTCACGAGACGTATTCCACACGGGGAATCGGCACGGCAAAGCGTCCGCCCCATTCGGCGATATAGCTGTGCTCGGCCATGATTTCGGTTTTGAGATTCCACGGCAAAATCAGCACGATGTCTGGCTTAGCTTCACGCAGCTTGCTGGGGGCAAATACCGGAATCCGTGTACCGGGCAGCCAAGTGCCTTGCTTGTGCGGGCTGGCATCGACCGTAAAATCAATAAAATCGGTGCGCACACCGCAGTAGTTCAGCAGCGTATTGCCCTTGGCGGGTGCGCCGTAGCCTGCCACGGTCAGCCCCTGTTGCTTGGCTTCGATGAGGAAGGTCAGCAGGGCGCGTTTGGTTTCGTTGACCTGCGCTGAAAAGCGGGTGTAGGTGGCCATCTCGGCCAAGCCGGCTTCGGCTTCTTGTGCCCGCATGGCGGCTAGCTGGGGCGACACAGCATGGGTGCCGGTGTCACTGTGCTGGGCATAAATCCGCAACGACCCGCCGTGGGTGGGCAGGCTGTCCACGTCAAACAGGCTAAGGCCATGCTGAGCAAAGATGCGCTCGACCGCCAGCAGCGACAGGTAAGAGAAGTGTTCGTGGTAGATGGTGTCGAACTGGTTGTAGCGTATCAGGTTGAGTAGATGGGGGAACTCCATCGTAATCACCCCGTTGGGCTTGAGCGCGACTTTCATACCACCGACAAAGTCGTTAATGTCGGGGACGTGTGCCAACACGTTGTTGCCAAGCAGAAGGTCAGCCGCATGGCCTGCTTCAACCAAGGCGTGGGCGGTTTCGACCCCAAAGAACTTGACCCATGTCGGGATGCCCTTGCTGATGGCGACTTCTGCGGTGTTGGCGGTCGGCTCGACTCCCAGTGCCGGAATGCCTGCCCCGACAAAATTCTGAAGCAGATAGCCATCGTTGCTGGCGATTTCAACCACTTGGCTATGCACACCCAAGCCAAAACGCGCCGTCATGGCGGTGCTGTATTGGCGGGCGTGCGCTAGCCAACTGCTTGAATAAGAAGAAAAATAAGCGTATTCGTCGTTGAAAATATTGTGGGCTTGCTCAAACTCTTCAAGCTGCACCAAATGGCACGATGGGCAGACCCACGCATGGAGGGGATACATCACCTCCCCTTGGTTAAGGCGTTCCGCTTTAACGTAAGCATTAGACAGCGGTGACAGCCCCAAATCTGCAAACGTATGGGTCAGGGGGGTCTGGCAAAAGCGGCAGTGACGGGACATAGGCTCAGGGCTTTCCAGTAGAAGAAGTGTAGCAATCAATCTGTTCGAGGCAGACCGCACGGGCAGATTCGCCGGTCAGCAGCACGCGGCGATACCAATCAGCCGTCTGCGCAATGGTCTTGGCAAAATCCCAGCGCGGGGTCCAGTCGAGCAGGGCGCGGGCTTTGCTGATGTCGAGCTTGAGGATATGGGCTTCGTGCACCGCGTGGGGGTCGGTGGCAATCTGCAGCACACCGCTGCCCCAACGCGCCACCAAGGCCTCTGCTAATGTGCCGACCGACACCACATTGCTGGGCTCGGGACCAAAGTTAAAGCCGCTATCGGTGTTGGCTTGCCCCGCATACTGGGCTTCTGCCAAGACCAAATAGCCCGCCAACGGCTCTAGCACATGCTGCCAAGGGCGGATGGCGTGGGGGTTGCGGATGGCGATGGCTTGGCTGGCGGTCAGGGCGCGGATGCAGTCCGGCACAATGCGGTCAGCCGCCCAGTCACCGCCCCCAATCACGTTGCCCGCCCGCGCCGAGGCCAAGTGGATGCCCGCTTCGGCCATAAAGCACGCCCGATAGCTGCTGACCACCAGTTCGGCACAGGCCTTGCTGTTGCTGTAGGGGTCATGCCCGCCCAACCGGTCGGTTTCGCGGTAGGGGTAGAGCCATTCGCGGTTCTCGTAGCATTTGTCGGTGGTGATGACTTGCACCACTTTGACGTGATTGGTACGGCGAGCCGCCTCCAGCACATGGGCTGTCCCCATCACGTTGGTGGCGTAGGTACCCAGCGGGTCGCTATACGAAGCCCGCACCAAAGGCTGTGCCGCAAGGTGCAGCACAATCTCCGCTTGGCTGGCCGCCAGCGCTGCCGCAACCGCTGCGGCATCGCGGATGTCCGCCAGTGTCGAGGCCGCCATGCCTTGAGCCGCATCGGTCAGGGTGAAGAGTGCAGGGGTGGTGTCAGGAGCGAGGGCGTAGCCGCTGACTTCTGCCCCCATGGTTTGCAGCCACAGTGCCAGCCATGTGCCTTTAAAGCCGGTATGACCGGTCAGAAAGACCCGTTTGCCTGCCCAAAATGTGGGATTCGGAAAACGCATTACGCCCACACTTTCCACGGCGCAGTTTTGCTCTGCCAGAGGTCTTCCAGCAGATTTTTTTCGCGCAGGGTGTCCATCGCTTGCCAAAAGCCATCGTGTTTATACGCGCCCAGTTGCCCTGCTTCAGCCAGCTGAATCAGCGGCTCTTGTTCCCATGTGGTGTCGTCAGAAGGGATGTAGTCCAGCACCTTGGGGGACAGCACAAAGAAGCCGCCGTTAATCCAGCCGCCATCGCCTTTGGGTTTTTCTTGGAAGCCCAGCACACGGTCGTCGTCCATCGCCAACGCGCCGTAGCGGCCAGGTGGCTGAATGGCCGTGACAGTGGCCAGCCGCCCGCTGTCACGGTGGAAAGCCAGCAGCTTGGGGATGTCCACATTGGCCACGCCATCGCCATAGGTAAAGCAGAAGTCTTCGCCATCGTCCAAATACTCGCGGACACGGCGCAAACGCCCACCGGTCATGGAGCTTTCGCCGGTATCGACCAGCGTCACCCGCCACGGCTCGGCAGTTTTGTGGTGAACCTGCATTTGGTTGGTGTTCATGTCAAAGGTGACATCGGACATGTGCAAGAAGTAGTTGGCGAAATACTCCTTAATCATGTAGCCCTTATAGCCCAAGCAAATCACAAAATCGTTAATGCCATAGTGTGAGTAAATTTTGAGGATGTGCCACAGCAGCGGCTTGCCGCCGATTTCAATCATCGGCTTGGGGCGGAGGTGGGATTCTTCACTGATGCGGGTGCCAAAGCCCCCGGCGAGGATGACGGCTTTCATAGCGAATTCTTTTTATAGAGGGGTCGAAAAAAAATGATAGCGGGCAAACACTGCACTGCCGATACCCGCTTGTTATAAGTCGTTATCGGCAGCGCAGGCAAAAAATCAATGCCTAGTTGATTTGATAAGACGCATTGGGGATGCTCTCCAGCCATTCGCGCACATTCGGTGCATTTTTGAGCGCGAGACTATGGCGCAAATGCAGCATGGCCGCCGTATTATCTTCGAGCTGCAAACAGGCATTGCCCAACGTGGCCAGACAGTCTGCTTGCAAATCGACGGGATAATTTTCGGCATGGAGGGCTTCTGCTGCCCGCTCTAGCAGGGGGCGAGCGGCGGAAGCGTTCCCTTGCAGTAGACCCGTCAGCCCTAAGCCATACAGGGCTTCTGCGTGCTTGGGCCAGCGTTTGAGGAGAGCGGTATAGCCTGCCCACGCTTCGGGGTAATTGCCCTCGGCCACCAAGTTGCCGCACAGCGCGAGTGTCTCGGTCATCTCGTCGTATTCCCGCGCCGTTGCTGCGGCATCGCTGGCACACCACGCCGTCCACATGCCGCGCAGAGCGGCTTCAAAGCCACGGGTAAAGCGCACGCCGTCCATCAGCGGCGAGGCTTTCATTTCTGCCCGCAGGCTTTGGCGCAGGGCGTTCAGCGCGTCAATGTCTTGGGCGAGTGCCACGGCTTTCTCGACAAAAGATTCATCGTCGTGCGCCACCCATTCGGGGTGACCAAGGTGGGTCAGGAAAGAAGCCCCGATGCGCGAGGCAAAGCGATGCCCTGCCCGCGAGACCAACGGCACCCCCATCCAGAGCGTATCCAGCGAGGTAATCCCCCCATTACTCGGGAAGGCATCGAGTGCAATATCGATATTGTGATAGACCTGATATTGCTGGCTGAAATTGCGCGGGTAGAGCAAGAGGCGGTCAGCGGTAATGCCGTACTCGGCAAAATCGGCCTGTACCCGTGCAATCACTGAAGGCTCGCCCAGCGTCGGGGCTTCCAAGAACAGCTTGGCCGTTGGCACGGCCTGCAGGACACGGCTCCACAGCCCAATGGTGTAGGGCGTGAGCCGTGCGAGGCTAGAGACGCTGCCAAAAGTGATGTAACCCGCTGCCAGTGCCGGCGTAGGCCGTACTTGGTAGGGCACCATCGGCTCGTATTCTGGGTGGGCGACATAGGGGCGATAGACACAGAACGGGGTGTCGAGCCGCCAGAGCTTTTCAGAATAGTAGGTGCGGTCAGCAAAATGCACAGGGTCGCCGACGGTGTCCGTGATGCGGTAGTCCATTGCGGTTAAGCCCGTAGTATCGGGATAGCCTAGCCAAGACACCTGAACCGGCGCGGGTTTGCGGGCAAAGGTAGGGAGGCTATTAAACAGGGTGTGCCCTGCCAAATCCAACAGGATGTCGATGCCGTCTTCACGCACTAGGGCTTCTACGATTTCGGCACTGACCCCACGAATATTGCGCCACTGGTCGGCATACCTGCCTTGGTAGCGTTGGGTGATGGCATCGTACTTGTCGCCGTTGTAATAGAAATACACCTCAAATTGAGTGTGGTCGTGCAGCGAGAACAAGGCCTCAGTGGTGTAGGCCGCCGAGTGGTGGTGGAAGTCACCCGAGACATAGCCGATTTTGAGTTTTTTCGTTGGATTGGGTGTATTGAAATGAGGCTGTACGGTGCCGTCGGGCAGGGCACTTTCAACCACATCGGCGTAGGCCATCGCGGTGGCTTTGCGCACTTCGTCCGTTGTGCTGCTGTAGATTTGCATCAGCAGCTCGGTATCACGCCAGTTGGGATTGCTCGGGTCGAGCAAGGTTGCTTGGTGCGCCAGCGTTTGGGCTTTGGCGGCATTGCCTGATTGGCCGTAATAGCTCGCGAGATTATTAAGTGCGTTGGGGTGGTTGGGTTGTATCTGCAAGGCTTTTTCGGTCAGGGTGATGGCCTCTACCGTTTTGCCTTGCTTATGGCTGAGGGTGGCTTGGTTGACCAATGCCTCTGGTTGATTAGGGTCGTATTTTAGGGCGCGACGGAAGGCAATTTCTGCTTCTTGTGGGCGGTTACGGTAAAGCAATACCGTCCCTAAGTTATTCCATGCCACAGCGTGTTGGGGCAGCAGAGTGAGGACAGTTTGATATGCCGCCGTTGCTTCTTCCAGCAGGTCGTTGGTTGTTGTCGAGGCCAGACTCAGTGCTTGCCCTTGGGTGGACAGGCACACCCCAAGGTTGAAGTGCGCTTCTGCCAAGGTGGGCTGGTAGCGTGTGGCGAGGCGATAGCTGTTAATAGCGGCATCGAGCTGGTTGGCACGCAGATAGGCATTGCCTAGGCTGTTGTGATACGCCGCTTCGGTCGGGGCTTCTTGGGTGCAGCGCAATAGGCAGGGCAAGGCTTGTTCGAGGTTGTTTTGCGCCAGATAAGCCAAGCCGAGTAAATGCCGAATGCCGTGCTGCTCTGGGGCATTTTCTAGCTGGGTACGTGTTTCAGCGACCAAGTCTGCCCATTCTGCGTGTTCGTAATGGTGTAGCACTTTGAGCGTGCGTTCGCTGGCTTCATCCAAGTGGACGAGCGGAGTGAAGGGCTTGGCTGCTACGGTGGGGGTGGCTTGGTTGAAGAAATGCTCGGGGTTGTCGTGTACTTGCCCCGTTTCTTCTTTGTTGCACCACGTCGCCCAAGCTTGTTGATAGGCTGTTTCCATCCGGCGGGTAAAGCCAACTTCGTCCATCAGGGGCGATTCTTCGACCTCGCCGCGCAGGTTTTGGCGGATTTCATCAAGCTGTTCAATATCCGCCGCAAGCTTAACGGCAATCGCAATATATTCTTCTTCGGTTTGTGCCAGCCACTCGGGGTGGCCCACGTTGCGCAAGAAGGTTTCGCCCATCCGAGACATAAAGCGGTCACCCACAATGCTCACGACAGGGACGCTCATCCACAAGGCATCACTGGTGGTGGTGCCACCATTGCAGGGGAAGGGGTCTAGGGCAATATCCATCTCGTGATAGAGGGCGTATTGCTGGTTTTTGGCGCGATTAGACAACACCACGCTGTCCATCGAAATGCCGCAGGGTTCGAACCGTTCGCGGAGCGAGGCTTGAACATTCGCGTTTTCAGTATCGACGGTTTCAACCAAAAGCTTGGCGTTGGGGATGGCCGCCAAAATCTTGGCCCACAGTGTGAGGGTAGCATCGGTTAATTTGGCAATATTGTTGCAGCTGCCAAATGTGACATAGCCATTCTTCTTAGCAGGGGTCTCACGGATGTCGAGCTCCCCATTGGTGATGCGGTGGGGGTAGGCAATACTGGGGCGATAGGCTAAGAAGCAGCCCTCTAAACGAATCAGCTGCTCGGTGTTGATGTGCTCGGTCAGGCCTTTGGGCTCTACGATTTTGTCAACGATGCGGTAGTCCATTGACTTTAGGCCGGTCGAGAAGGGGTAGCCCAGCCATGAGATTTGCACCGGCGCAGGCTTCCGAGCAAAGGCGGTGAGTCGGTTGCCGCCAGTGTGGCCAGAGAGGTCGATCAAAATGTCGATTTGGTCTTGGGTAACAAGGTCACAGAAGGCTTGGTCAGAGAGACCATCGACATGTTTGAAGTGGGCCACTTGCTGAAACAGCTTAGTCGTCGGGGTCTCTTCTTTGCGGTTGTAATAACAAAACACATCGAAGCGTTGTTTGTCGTGCCGTGCAATCAGCGGCAGTGAGTAGTACGCCACCGAGTGATTAAAAAAGTCAGCCGACACGTAAGCAATGCGCAGCTTGCGCTGTGGGTCACGGGTGTTGGTGTGCTTGGGGTGGCTTGCTAGATGTGCTGCTTCAAAGCGCTTACTAAATTCAAGGTGATAGTTAAACAATTCTTGCTGGCTGATTTCATCGGAGTACACCATGTCCAGTAGCATGTTGTTCACAATGATGCTGGACTGTGGGTATTTTTCCATCAGTGCCTTATGCGCTTCAATCGCTTCAGACAGCTTGCCTTGCGCTTTGAGTACGCCGGTCAGCATCATTTCACCTTCTTCGGTGCTGTCTTGGCTATGTTCAAGAAACGCCCTGAGCATTTGCTCTGACCGTGTTAAATCTTTTCGAGCGTAGTGGGCTTTGGCCATGCCCAGCAGGACATCGTACCGATTAGGGTTGAGTGCGAGCACCCCTGTAAATGCTTCTAAGGCTTCGTTGGGCTTGCCCAATTCTTGGTAGGTCAGCGCGAGGCTATTAAGTAAGTCAGGGTCGGTGGCATCCATGGCCAGTGCCAGCTTAAACCACTGAATCGCGCTTTGATATTTGGCGCGGTTGAAGTGGCACGCCCCGATGTTTTGATAAATACCTGGGGTGTTGGGCGACAGAATCAAAAGCTGCTGAAACAACGTTTCGGCTGTATCAAATTCCCCTTTTTGAAGCAGCAGTTTGGCAAGGTTGTAGGTTGCATCGGGTACGTTTGGGTTCAGCGCGATAGCTTCCCGATACAGTGCTTCTGCCCGAGTCCAATCCCCTACTTCGACCAAATAATTCGCGAGGGTGTTTTTGTGGTGACAGCTGTCAGGGGAGAGGGTGACGGCGGATTCACAGTATTGAATAGCCTCTTCATACAGTCCCTGAGCCCCAAGGGCTGTGCCCAATATCTGCAATACGCCATCAAGCTCTGGATAGTCAGCCAAAATCGCCCGCGCAATCAGCTCACTGACTTCGTAGTCACCTTCTTGCAGGGCCTCGTAGGCGTGTTGAATAGCATCGGTGAGTAGCCAGACGGGCTGTGCTGTTTCTTCATCTGGAGTATTGGATGTGGGGGTATCTGACATGACACAGCCTTAATGGGAGGGTAGACAAGGAATGGTTGTGCGATTGGGGGGCGCAGAACCCAGATAAAACTATCCCCGCTTTGTAGCCGATATGCTTCTTTACCGTCAACCAGCACGCGGGTTTGGATGGGGAGGGCGGTATGGGCGAGGTTGTTTTTGTCAGACGATGGGCAAGGAATCTCGTACACTTTTTCCTTCCTCCTGCCCAGATATGAAGTGGTTTTGCTATGTCACCCGATACGCTTTTGCACTATGCACAGACGCGCCTCGCCTCCGGTTGTTTTGCCGAGGCGGAACAGGCCTGTCATCAAGTTTTGGCACTAGACCCGCATCACCCCGAGGCCAGCTACACCCTAGGGCTGCTGAGTCTGCAGCAAGGCCAGTCCAGCCATGCCGTCACTTGGTTTGAAGCCGCCCGTGATGCCCAGCCAGACCAAGCCGTGTATTGGCTGGGCTATGTCGAAGCCCTACTCTGTGACCAGCAGCATGGGTTGGCAGAAGCCGTACTGGCAGAAGGCTGTGCGCTTGGGCTAGCCGGTGAAAACGTAGATGCCTTATGGCAAGCCTTGGCAGAAGCCGCGCAGCCCGCCGCCGTCGTGGTGCAGACCTTGCTGGCGGCATTTGAACAAGCGGACTACGCCGAAGCCGAGCGTTTAGCCCGCCCGCTTACCCTCGAATACCCCCTACATCCATTGGGGTGGACGCTATTGGGGGCGAGCTTAAAGCAGCTTGGGCGGCTCGAAGAAGCCTTGCCGGTTTTGCGCCAAGTCGTCAATTTGTTGCCAGAAGAGGCCAGCGCACACAGCAATGTGGGGTCGGTGCTCTTGTCTCTTGACCAACTAGAAGCCGCCGAACAGAGCCTGAGGTACGCCATTACACTGCAGCCTGACTATCCCAATGCCTACAATCACCTCGGGTCGGTTTTAAAGCGGCAGAGCCGCTTGGCCGAATCAGAAGCCAGTTTGCGCCAAGCCCTCGCCTTATCGCCGGACTATGCCGAAGCCCACTACAACCTCGGCATTACGCTAGAAGCCGCAGGGCAAGTGGCG
>CALMOJ010000251.1 GCA_937871815.1 uncultured Neisseriales bacterium | reverse complement strand
GCACGGCTCGAACTCTCCCGCCAAAACTATACCGGCGACAGCATCCCCCCTGATGGGCAAGAAGTGCTGATTCAGCGTAACGGCAATGTGGCGTTTGATGTGACCGACACCATTCACCCCGAAGTCGCCGCGATGGCCTCGTTGGCCGCACGGGTGGTGGGGTTGGATATTGCGGGCATCGACTTGGTGGCCGAAGACATTTCCCGCCCCCTCGAAGCCCAGCGCGGGGCGATTGTCGAAGTCAACGCCGGCCCTGGCCTGCTGATGCACCTGAAACCCGCCGAGGGCAAACCCCGCCCTGTGGGTCGCGCCATTATTGATTATCTGTTCCCCCAAAACGACAGCGGGCGCATCCCAATTGTGGGCATTGCGGGCACCAACGGCAAAACCGTGGTGGCGCGGTTGGTATCGCATTTGCTGCAGTTATCGGGCAAGCACACCGGCTTGGCGTGCAGCGATGGCATGTTCCTAGATCGCCGCCACGTCGAAAAAGGCGACCGCGCCAATTGGGCGGCCGCACACCGTATTTTGATGAACCGCGCCATCGAGGCCGCTGTGTTTGAAAACGACAGCGGTATCTTTTTGTCCGAAGGCTTGGCCTATGACCGCTGCCAAGTGGGCGTGGTCACCAATATCGACCAGCCCGACCACTTGGGCGAATACGACATCCAAACCCCCGAGCAGCTCTACAAAGTGCTGCGTACCCAAATTGATGTGGTGCTGCCCACCGGCGCGGCGGTACTCAACGCCCGCGACCCGCTGGTAGCCGACATGGCTTCACTGTGTGATGGCGAGGTGATTTTCTTTGCCCTCGACGGCACGCTGCCAGTGCTGACCAGCCATCTACACGAAGGCGGTCGGGCGGTGTTTGTCCGCGATGGGCAGTGGGTCTTGGCGCACGGGGCGAAAGAAATCTGCCTCGCTTCACTAGAGAGCGTACCGCTAACCCGTGGCGGACGCGTGGCCTTCCATATCGAAAACATCCTCGCCGCACTGGCGACGGGCTGGGCATTGGGGCTGACCCCTGACCTGATGCAAGCCGGTATCGAGACGTTCGACCTGAACCAAACCGAATCCGCCGGACGGTTTAATGTGTTTGAACGCGACGGTGCCACGGTGATTGTGGAGGATGCTCACAATGCAGCCGCCCTCGCCGCCCAAGCGACCGCCCTAGCGGCCTTTCCTGCCCAACGCCGGATTGCCGTTTATGCCCCCGCCGCCAAGCGCAATGCCGAGGAATACCAACGCCAAGGCGAAGTGCTGGGCAACACGTTTGACCACGTCCGGCTATGCGATTACACCGCCCTTGCTGCAACTTCGGACGCAGAAAGCGCATTTGCCGCCCTGCAAACCGGTTTGGCACAAGGTCAGCGTGTGGCGCACATCGACCCGCCGCTGACCCGTGCCGTAGTCTTGGCCGCTGCACTCGCCGCGCTACAACCCGGCGAACTGCTGGTGGCGCAGTGCGACGAAAGCAGTGCTGCCGCGACCTTGGCGCAGGTTAATGCGTGGCTGCACCCGCAGCCTAATCCCTAAGAACGTGTTTACGATTTAGCGAACGAAGGGTGAGCCAAGGCGAAATTCGCAAAAAAAGCGGCGTTGACACGAGGTCAATGCGCATTTTTTGTGAATTTCAACGCAGGATCACCCGAGTTTCGCAGAGCGTAAACAGGTTCTAAGTCTTTTGCCGCCCTCTGCCAGTGCTGCCGCCTTGTGGCGCAGAGGGCAGGGGACGCTTCCCTGTTTTGGCGACCTACTGGAAAATAATTATTCATGGACGTTTCTCGCCTTCGTGCCCTGCGTGGCCCTAATTTGTGGAGTCGCCACACGGCGATAGAAGCCATTGTGTCGTGTACCGAGCCGGAGCAAGACATTGCCCAGCTTGCCGGTTTTGAAGCCCGCCTCCGCGCCCGCTTCCCTGAAATTGGTTTTTTGCAACATGCAGGGCAAGGCAGCTCGATTTCTTTGGCGCATGTGCTGCAATACGCCGCGCTCGGTTTGCAGTCTTGCGCCGGTTGCCAAGTGACGTTTAGCCGCACCATTGCCACGCTAGAAACCGGCACTTACCAAGTGGTGGTGGAATACACCGAAGAAGCCGTGGGTCGCTTGGCCTTTGAGCTGGCCGAATCGCTGTGCCATGCCGCCCTGCACGACACCCCCTTTGAACTGACCCAAGCCCTAGCCCTGCTGCGTGACCTCGACGAAGACGAACGCCTTGGCCCTTCTACGGGCGCCATCGTCAATGCCGCCTTGGCACGGGGCATTCCCCTGCGCCGCCTAACCGCCGGTAGCTTGGTGCAATTTGGCTGGGGCAGCCGCCAACGCCGCATCCAAGCCGCCGAAACCGATGCCTCCAGCGCGATTGCCGAAGCCATTGCCCAAGACAAAGACCTGACCAAAATGCTGCTGCACGCGGCGGGGGTGTCGGTACCCTTTGGGCGGTCAGTCACCACGGCAGAAGAGGCGTGGGCAGCCGCCCAAGAAATTGGCAGCGCGGTGGTGGTTAAGCCCCGTGATGGCAATCAAGGCAAGGGTGTGGCGGTCAATCTAAGCAGCCGCGAACAAGTCATGGCGGGCTTTGCCGCTGCGGCTGAAATTAGCGATGACGTGATTGTGGAGCGGTTTATTCCTGGCCACGATTTCCGTCTGCTGGTGGTGGGCAACCAATTAGTCGCCGCTGCCCGCCGTGACCCGCCCAATGTGATTGGCGATGGCGAGCACAGCATTCGCGCGCTCGTGGAGCAGGTCAACAGCGACCCCCGCCGTGGCGAAGGCCATGCCACCTCGCTGACCAAAATCCGCTTTGACGACATCGCGCTGGCCACCCTAGAGAAACAAGGCTTCTCCGCCGACGACATCCCCGAAAAAGGGGCGCGAGTGGTACTGCGTAACAATGCCAACCTGTCCACTGGCGGCACAGCAACCGATGTCACCGACGATGTTCACCCCGAACTCGCGGCGGCGGCAGTGGCGGCAGCCCAGACCGTGGGTTTGGATATTTGCGGCATTGATGTGGTGTGCGAAACCGTGCAAAAGCCGCTTGACGAGCAAGGCGGGGGGATTGTGGAAGCCAACGCCGCGCCAGGCTTGCGAATGCACTTGCAGCCCTCGTTTGGCAAAGGCCGCCCCGTGGGCGAGGCGATGGTCGCCACACTATTTGGCGAAGGAGACGATGGGCGGATTCCCGTCGTGGCCGTAGCCGGTACCAACGGTAAAACCACCACGGTGCGGCTGATTTCGCATTTGCTGACCCAAAGCGGGCTGCGGGTCGGCATGACCAATACCGATGGCGTGTATGTGAATGGCCGCCGCACCGACAGCGGGGATTGCAGCGGCCCCCGCAGCGCGCGCAACGTGCTGCTACACCCCGATGTTGATGCGGCGGTGTTTGAAACCGCACGCGGCGGGGTACTGCGCGAGGGGCTGGCCTTTGACCGCTGCGCCGTGGCTGTGATTACCAATATCGGCATGGGCGACCACTTGGGCTTGGCCTTTATCAATACGGTCGAAGATTTGTCAGTGGTGAAACGGGTGATTGTTGAAAACGTCGCCGCAACAGGGATGGCCGTGCTGAATGCCGCCGACCCGATGGTGGTGGCTATGGCCAGTGCCTGCCCTGGTGCCGTCACGTTTTTTGCCCAAGATGTCCACCACCCTGTCATGGCGACGCATCGGGTGCAAGGCAAGCGCGTGGTGTTTGTCGAAGGCGGCGATATCGTCTTAGCCGAGGGCAGCGAAGAAATCCGCTTACCGCTGGCGGCTATTCCGCTCACCCGCAACGGCACATTGGGCTTTCAGGTTGAAAACGCCATGGCAGCGGTCGGCGCGTTGTGGGCGTTGGGGCAGGACTGGGACAGCATCCGTGCGGGTCTCAGCAGCTTTGTCAGCGATGCCCAGAGTGTGCCAGGGCGGTTTAACTTATTCGATTATCGCGGTGCGACGCTGATTGCCGACTACGGCCACAATCCTGATGCCATTATTGCGCTGACCCAAGCGGTCGATGCCCTCCCTGCCCGCCGCCGATTGGTGGTGATTAGCGGGGCAGGCGACCGCCGCGACGTGGACTTGAAGCGGCAAACCGAGCTGCTGGGCGATGCTTTTGACGAAGTGATTTTGTATCAGGATGCCTGCCAGCGCGGACGCGCCGATGGCGAGGTGATTGGTCTGCTGCGTGAAGGCTTGAGCCAAGCCAAGCGCACCACCCACATCGAGGCCATCAATGGCGAGTTTGTGGCGATTGATGCCGCCTTGTCCCGCCTGCAAGCAGGGGATGTGTGCTTGGTTCTGATTGACCAAGTAGAAGCGGCATTGGCGCACATCGCCCAGCGGGTAGCCGAGGGCTAATCCCCCCCCCCCCCCCCCCCCCAAAAACCCCCCCCCCAACCCCCGCCTTGGGGGGGGGGTTTTTCATTTTTTGTGGGCTTAATAAGGGGGATACCCTCCCCCCGCCAAACCCATA
>CALMOJ010000250.1 GCA_937871815.1 uncultured Neisseriales bacterium | reverse complement strand
AATCGCCGCAGCCAAGCCCAGTTCGCCTGCGTCGCATGTGGCTACGAGAACCACGCCGATGTGGTGGGTGCGATCAATGTTTTAGAAGCTGTTTACGATCTGCGAGACTCGGGTGATCCTGCGTTGAAATGCCCCGAAAAATACTCATTGACCTCGTGTCAACTCCGTTTTTTCGGTTCATTTCGCCTTGGCTGACCCTTCGTTCGCTAGAACGTAAACAGCTTCTTAGAGCGGGGACACCGCTTGTTAGCTTGTGGAGAGTCGGCGCAACTAGGCCGCTCGGTGAAGCAAGAACCCGCCGAAGCGTGTTAGCTAGCTTTTAGCTGACCGCCGTAGGAATCCCCTTCCTTTCCAGCTTGTCTGGCGAGAGGTGGGGGAGGATGTCAAGAGGCGCACATAGCGGGCTTGTTTGACGTAAAAATCACCGCAACCCCCTAGGACAATCATGCTATGCCGCTACCAACTTTTTGTTCAGCAATTGCAGCCCTTCTTGGGGTTTTCACAGCTATTTAGTCCATGCACAGGGGCAGAGGGTGGACGCGGTACGGTTAATCCGCCCAGTCCTCTTGATTTAGCCCACAATTGCCCCACATCCCCCCTCAATTGCCCTTTTTCTGAGAATAGATAGACGTTCATGGCTCACACTCCCACTTCCCCTGCTGCTGACGAATCCAGCCTGCCACTGCTGCCTTTGCGCGATGTGGTGGTGTTTCCGCACATGGTTATTCCCCTTTTTGTTGGGCGGCCCAAGTCAATCAAGGGACTAGATAAGGCAATGGAAAGCGGCAAGCGTATTTTGCTTGTCGCCCAAAAAGCCGCCGCCAAAGAAGAGCCTTCCGCCACCGACATGTACGACATCGGCGTGGTAGCGACTATTTTGCAAATGCTCAAGCTACCCGATGGCACGGTCAAAGTGCTGGTAGAAGGGCGCGAGCGGGCTCAGGTCAGCAAAATTGACGACGACAAAGGGTATTTTGTTGGCGAATTTGCCACCTTGCCCGCCGAGCCAGAAGACACGCTAGAAAGCGAAGCCATGCGCCGTGCTTTGCTGGCGCAATTTGAGCTGTTCGTTAAGCTCAACAAAAAAATCCCCGCCGAAATTCTGCCCTCACTGAGCAGCGTCGAGCAGGGTGGCCGTCTGGCCGACACCATCGCCGCCCACCTGCCTTTGCGCTTGGAGCAGAAACAAGAAATCCTCGACATTATCGGGGTGCAGCCGCGCCTAGAGCATTTGCTGGCGCAGCTTGAGAGCGAAATCGACATTTTGCAGGTCGAAAAGCGTATCCGTGGTCGGGTAAAGCGGCAGATGGAAAAAGGCCAGCGCGATTACTACCTGAACGAACAAGTCAAAGCCATCCAAAAAGAACTGGGCGAGGAAGACGAAGGCTCGGAATTTGATGAAATTGAAAAGAAAATCAAATCCGCTGGTATGCCCAAAGAAGCCCGCGAAAAAGTCGAATCCGAGCTGAAAAAGCTCCGCATGATGGGACCGTCCTCTGCAGAAGCGACCATTGTGCGGAACTACATCGACACGCTCATCGACCTGCCTTGGAAGAAAAAAACCAAAATCAGCAAGGACCTGCCTCAGGCCGAAGCGATTTTGGATGAAGACCACTTTGGCTTAGAGAAGGTCAAAGAACGTATTGTTGAATACCTCGCGGTGCAGCAGCGCGTGGACAAGCTTAAAGCTCCGATTTTGTGTTTTGTCGGACCACCAGGGGTTGGCAAGACCTCTTTGGGTCAGTCGATTGCCCGTGCCATCAACCGTAAATTTGTGCGGATGGCTTTGGGTGGGGTGCATGACGAAGCCGAAATTCGGGGGCACCGCCGCACCTATCTTGGCGCGATGCCAGGCAAAATCCTGCAAAACATGATTAAGATTGGCGTGCGTAACCCACTGTTTTTGCTGGATGAAGTCGATAAGCTCGGCGCGGATTTGCGCGGCGACCCCGCTTCTGCCCTGCTGGAAGTGCTCGACCCCGAGCAAAACAGCACCTTCTCTGACCATTACGCCGAAGTCGAATATGACCTCTCCGACGTGATGTTTGTGGCCACCGCCAACTCGCTGAATATCCCGCCCGCCTTACTCGACCGGATGGAAATTATCCGACTGGCGGGCTACACCGAGGACGAAAAGGTCAACATCGCCGAACGTTACCTCGTGCCCAAACAGCTCACCAAAAACGGGCTGACAGAGAGTGAAATCGCCATTCAAGAGCCTGCATTGCGTGATGTGGTGCGCTACTACACCCGTGAAGCCGGTGTGCGTAATTTGGACCGAGAAATCAATAAGATGTGCCGCAAAGTGGTCAAGGTGCTGCAAGAAAAAGCCGTCGTGCCTAAGGCCAGAAAGCCCGCCAAGACCACGATTAGCCCTAAGAATCTGGATAAATATCTAGGCGTGCGCCGGTTTGATTACGGTCTGGCCGAAGAAGCCAACCAAGTGGGGCAAGTGACCGGCTTGGCATGGACCGAAGTCGGGGGCGAGCTGCTCACCATCGAAGCCGTGGGCTTGCCGGGCAAGGGCAACATTATTCGCACCGGCCAACTGGGCGAAGTGATGCAAGAATCGGTGACGGCGGCACTGAGCGTGGTGCGCCATCGCGCCAAAACGCTGGGGATTCGCACCGATTTCTACGAAAAGAACGACATTCATATCCACTTGCCAGAGGGCGCAACCCCTAAAGATGGGCCTTCTGCGGGCATTGGCTTGGTGACGGCGATTACCTCGGCACTGGCGAATATTCCCGTTCGCGCCGACGTAGCCATGACCGGCGAAATCACCTTGCGGGGCGAGGTGCTGCCTATTGGTGGGCTGAAGGAAAAACTGCTGGCGGCGCAGCGCGGCGGGATTAAGCATGTGCTGATTCCCAAGGGCAACGAAAAAGACTTGGCGGAAATTCCGGCTAACGTCAAACAAAAGCTGAAAATTCATCCGGTTAAGTGGATTGAAGAAGTGTTTGCGCTGGCCTTGGAGCGTTCGCCTGTGCCGCTGACCGATGCGGAAGATATGCCCATTCCGGTTATCAAAATCGAGCCTATGGATACACCGCGCCTCATGGCGCACTGAGTCCACAAAAAAATGGGGGGCGGGCACGGTGCTGCTCCCTCGGGCGCGGGGTGGGCGGCAACAGGCTCACCCCTTCTCTGCCAGAGTTTACGGCCTAGGGCAAGGGACACCGTTGGCGGGGAATCCGCTTGCAGGGATTCGCAAAGCCCCGCTAAAATGCCCGTGTTCTCTAGCCCTGCGGTCTTAATTCCTCGTTGCAACGGAATGCACCGGCTATCAAGAAAATCTGCTGCGGTTTGGCAGAAGCACACCCACCTTGGCGAGTTTGGCATTCGCCTGCTCGCCGCCGAAATCCCCCCCACCGCAAGGCAGGGAGGATGTCAAAAACGCATTTGGTCTGAATTTTACAAAGGGGACAGTAGTGAACAAATCAGAATTGATTGATGCGATGGCCGCATCGGCTGACATCACCAAAGCCGCCGCAGGCAAAGCCCTCGACGGCATGATCGAGGCACTGACCGGTGCACTGAAAAATGGTGACACCGTGACCCTCGTTGGCTTCGGCACATTTTATGTTGGCGAACGCGCTGAACGCGTCGGTCGCAATCCTAAAACCGGTGAGCCTATCAAAATTGCGGCAGCTAAGTCCCCCAAGTTCCGCGCTGGCAAAACCCTGAAAGACGCGCTGTAAAAACCGGTTTACGCACTAGCGAGCGAAGGCTCACCCGAGCATCGCAGATGCGTAAACAGGTTTTAAGCAGCGACGGTGGCTGGTCTAATGACCCCGCCCACCCCGTCTTATGCAAAGAGGTGAACGTGATGCGTTCACCTCTTTTGTTTGTTTTTTACTCCTACGCCCAAGACTGCCCATGTTTGATTTTGTCCAAAAAAATTCCCTGTTTATCAAAGTCGTGCTGGGCGCGGTTGCCCTCACCTTTGTTGGCTTTGGCGTAGGCAGCTATACCACCGCCACCGATGACCCCTATCTTGCCCAAGTCAACGGCGTAGGGATTTACAAGCAAGACATTGAGCGGATGTTGAATGGTCGGCCCGCCGATGCCCCGACCCGCCAAACCATGCTGGATAACCTGATTCGCAAAGAGCTGTTGCTGGCCGATGCACGGGCGGCCGGCTTGATGATTACCCCTAACCAGCTACGCGCCGCCATTGCTGCCATTCCCAATGTGCAAGAGAACGGCAAATTCAGCCCCGAACGCTATCAGTCCTTTTTGGCGCAGCAAGGGTTGAATACCGAAGCTTTTGAACGGCTGGTTCGCGAAGACATGCTGATTGAAAAGCAATTGGCCGGCATTGCCAGCAGCACACTGGTGGGCAGCCAACAAGCCGCGATGTTTTACCAGCTTCTGGCCGAAACCCGCCAAGTCAGCCACGTCGCCCTGACCCCCGCCCAGTTTGCCAGCGAAGTCAAAATTGACGATGCCGCCATTGAGGCTTACTACAAAGCCAACACCAAACGCTTTCAAACGCCAGAACGGGTCAAGCTGGACTATCTGATGTTGTCGCAAGACAAGCTGGCCGCTGACATCAAGGTGGCAGACGAGGAAGCCGCCCAATATTACGCCGCCCACACCGCAGACTTTGCCAAAGAAAGCCGCCGCGTCGCCCATATTCTGCTGACTGCCCCGCAAGAAGCCGCCCAGCGTGCCAAGGTCAAAATCGAAGCAGAAGCCCTGCTGGCCAGCCTTAAAGCCGACCCTAGCCGCTTTGCTGAGCTGGCCAAAACCCGTTCGCAAGACCCCGGCTCGGCCAAGCAAGGTGGCGATTTGGGCTATTTCCACCGTGGCGCGATGGTTAAGCCGTTCGAAGATAGGGCGTTTAGCCTGAAAAAAGGCCAGATGAGCGACCTCGTCGAAACCGAATTCGGCTTTCATGTGTTGCGGGTCGATGACATCAAAACGCCGCCTTTTGCCGAAGTGCGTGGCGAAGTGTTGGCCTATCTGCAAAAGCAAAAGTCCGCTGGTGTTTTCCGTGAGCAGCTGGCCAAGCTGACCGAGCTGAGCTACCAGCAAGCCGACAGCCTCAAGCCCAGTGCCGACGCGCTCAAGCTGACTGTCACCCATAGCGACTGGCTGACCCGCGAAGCCCCAGCCAAAGGCGCAAGCCCACTGGACCACGCCAAGCTGCGCGAAGCGGCATTTAGCGAAGATGTGCTAAAAGCCCGCCACAACAGCGAGCCGGTCGAAGTCGCACCAGGGACGGTTGTCGTGGCGCGAGTCGCTGAGCACCAACCCGCCGCCACCCAAACCTTGGCGCAAGTCACTGCGCAAGTCCGCACTGAGCTGACCGCCAAACGCGCGACTGAGCTGGCCACTGAAAAAGGCAAAGCCCTGTTGGCGCGTCTGCAAAAGGGTGAAGCACTTACGCAA
The DNA here is from genome assembly GCA_937871815.1 of uncultured Neisseriales bacterium. Lineage (GTDB taxonomy): Bacteria > Pseudomonadota > Gammaproteobacteria > Burkholderiales > Aquaspirillaceae > Rivihabitans. The sequence goes on along the minus strand of CALMOJ010000250.1, from coordinate 9,910 downwards.
AACTGGGCCGCGCCTCAAACTGTGTCTCGCCAATCCCCTGCGGGTTTAAGCCGCGACGGGGCGCGGAGCGTGTTTGCAACCGATACCAGCAAGCTTCCCGCCTATGCCGGCGTGACCGAAGCCAGCGGCGAATACCGGCTCTATCGTGTTGATTCGGTCAAACCCGCCGCCAGCGCGGACCAAGCCCAGCAAACGCAGATTCGCACGCTGTTGGCGCAAATGATGTCCAACGCCGAAGCGATGGCCTATGTCGAAAGCCTGCGCCATCGGTTTAAAGTCGAGTTAAAGCAAACGCCCACCGAGTAAGTCTCTCCCTCCTGTGCAGCCCCTCCCCGATGGAGTGGCCTGCCCCACGCAAAACGGCACGTCTCTTTATCGAGCGTGCCGTTTTGCGTGGGGTCGTACCTGACTAAATCCGCTTAAACGGCGGCAAGGCCGCCAACAGCCTTTTGCCATAGGCTTGGTGCAGTAGCCGGTTATCCAGCAGCGTGACCCGCCCGTAATCGGTTTCGCTGCGAATCAGCCGCCCCACGGCCTGTATCAGCTTGATAGACGCTTCGGGCACGGACAACTCAATAAACGCATTGCCCCCATTGCGCTGCACCCACTGCGACAGCGTTTGGCTGACAGGGTCATCCGGCATGGCAAACGGCAGCTTGGCGATAATGACGTGAACGCAGGCCTCGCCGGGCAAATCCAAACCCTCGGCAAACGAGTCCAAGCCAAAAATCATGCTGGCACGCCCTGCTGCTAACTGGTCAGCGTGGCGGGTCAGCAGCACCGCTTTCGGCAGACTACCCTGCGCTAAGGTGATGGCGGCAAGGTCGGGGGGCAGCTGGTCAAACACCTCCTGCATTTGGCGGCGCGAGCTAAACAGCATCAGTGTGCCGACCGGTGCTGTGGCATCGACCAGCTTGGGCATCAGGCTGACGATTTCGGCGGTGTGGGCCGCTGCATCCTTGGGGCTGGCCAGCATCGGCGGCACATACAGTTCCCCCTGCTGGCTAAAGTCAAACGGCGAATCCAGTGCCAGCGTATGGGTTTCAGGCAGCCACACCAGCCCTGTTTGTTTTTGCAGCAGCTCAAAGCTGCCCAAGGAGCGCAGCGTGGCCGAGGTCAGCAACGCCCCTGCCGCCTTGCGCCACAAAAAATCCGCCAAATCACTGGCCGCCGACACCGGTGAGGCGGAGATTTGCCAGTCTGGGCGGCCACTCAGGGCACGGGTGCTTATCCATTTAGCGATAGGCGGCGCGGGCGGCTCTGGCGTATCGCGCATCAAATTCCAGACTGCAGCCAGCGGCTCGGCACGGGCGGTAAACATGCCTAGCTCGGAGGTGAGCCGGTCCAGTATTGCGCCGTCGTCGGGTTTTTCGCGGCGGGCTTCGGTCAAGGCTTCGGTCAGGGCCGTTAGCCGTTTGACCAGTGTGCTGCTGGCAATGGCCAGATTGGCGGCCAGTTGCACCAAGGCTTCGGGCAGTTCGCCTTGCGGGAACAGCCACGTTGGCTCGGTCCATTTGTCGGTGGGCAGCAGCTCGGGTGCGGTGCCCAGCAAAGACACCAGCGTGTTGAGCTCGGCTTCGCACATCAAGGCTGCATCGACGGTATTGCCCACCAGCTCATGCCGTGCTGAAAGATAGGGTGCGATGCGGTTGGCGGTGTCGGGCAGCTTACCCAGCCAGTACAGCGTCGCCCCGATAAGGTGTTCCGCCGCAAACTGATTGATGGCCTTTTTGGCCAGTTGGTGGGCTTCGTCGATGCAGTAAAACGTCCCCGCAGGGTCGGGCAAAATCACCCCGCCGCCCATTGCGGCATCGGCGAGGAGTAAATCGTGATTGGTGACGATAATATCCACTTGGTCCAAGGCTTCGCGTGCCAGATAAAACGGGCATTCTGGGCGATTGGGGCAGGCAGATTTAAGGCAGCCGTGACGGTCGTTGGTAATCCGCTGCCACAGGCGGTCGTCTAGGGTGTCGGGGAAGGTGTCGCGGTCGCCGCTCCAAGTGCGGTAGTAAAACGCGTCGGACAATTGCTTGAGCAGGGCGATTTCGGCGGCTTCGGGTTTGCGTTCCCACAGCGCGGCCATGGGGTCAGGCGCAAGGAGCTCGCCTTGGGCGTTGTCGGCGGTGTGCTGATACAGCCGGTAAGGGCACAGATAGCGTCCTCGCCCCTTGGCAAGGGCAAACGTGGCTTCTAGCCCGCTGTGTTGCAGCACAAAGGGGATGTCGCGGTTGACCAGTTGTTCTTGCAGCGCGACGGTGGCGGAGCTGACCACCAGTTTTTTGCCGCGCGACTGTGCCATCACCCCACCGGCTAACAAATAGGCCAGACTTTTGCCCACCCCCGTGGGGCCTTCAATCACCACGAGGCTTTCGCCTTGACGGTCGGGCAGCGCGTCGCCGTCGCGCTCTTGGCTACGGGCAAAGGCTTGGGCAATGGCGGCTAACATTTCCCGTTGAGGCGCACGGGGTCGGAAGCCAGGAAGGCTCGCGCTAATCGCTTGGTAATGATGGCGGATAGCGTCTTTTTCGGCAGGGGTAAGCATGGGGCGAATTATGGGGGAAAGCCCGTGGTACGGCTATTTTTGTCCATCTGCTTTTGTTTAGAACCTATTTACGAACTAGCGAACGACGGGTCAGCCAAGGTGAAATGAACCAAAAAAGCGGAGTTGATACGAGGTCAATGCGCATGTTTTTGGGGCATTTCAACGCAGGATCACCCGAGTCTCGCAGACTTTGAACAGGCTCTTAGCGGCGGACTAAGTTGCCGTGGGCGGGTTAGTCATGGGGCTATGCTGCGGGTTGTTGCCCCATCCAAGGGCACAAACGCTTATTATCCTAGCCAATGCTTCTCCATCCTCAGCAAGGACTTGCCATGCCACTTTCTACTGATTTCACCCTCGCCACGACCCAAGCGGGCAGTTTCACCCTCTCTACGGCATCTTTTCCGCTGGTGCTGTTTTTCTATCCCAAGGACAACACGCCAGGTTGCAGCACAGAAGTGGCTGATTTTCGTGACCAGTACCCTGCTTTTCAGGCCGCAGGGTGTGCGGTGCTGGGGGTGTCTCGCGACACGTTGAAATCGCACGAAAATTTCAAAGCCAAGTTTGCCCTGCCGTTTGAACTGATAAGCGACCCAGACGAAATCGCCTGCGAAGCTTTTGGCGTGATGAAGGTCAAAAGCATGTACGGCAAGCAAGTGCGCGGCATTGAACGCAGTACGTTTGTGCTGGATAAAAATGGCGATTTAGTGTGTGAATGGCGTGCCGTCAAAGTGCCAGGCCATGTGCAGGATGTGTTGGCCTGTGTGCAGGCTTTGTCGCTCTAAGAGGCTGTTTAAAGTCTAGCGTGCGCATGTTTTTGGGGCGTTTCAACGCAGGATTACCCGAGTCTTGCAGACTTTGAACAGGTTCTAAGCGGCGGCTAACCCTCTGCGGTGCGGGATAGGCGGCGGCAAAGTGGGCGCAAGCCGCACTGTGTCGGGGGGCAAGCTGCCCCTACGCCTCTCCCTTACGCAACCCCTTCCCCTCGGCGGCACGGCGGCGACGCACCTCTTTGGGGTCGGCTTGCAGCGGGCGGTAGATTTCGACGCGGTCGTGCTCACGCAGCACCGTATCCGGCTGAACCAGCTTGCTAAAAATGCCCAGCTTGGCGGTTTCAAGGTCAAGGTCAGGGTAAAGCGTGGCCATGCCCGAGAGCAGGGTCGCTGCGCGTGCCGTGGTACCCAGCGGCACGCGCAGCGACAACAGCGATTGCCGTGCTGGCAGGGCGTAGGCAACTTCTATCGCGATAGTGGCGGATTCAGTCATCGCCATACAGCCGGTCGGCTTCTTTGATAAAGCAATCGACCAGCGTGCCTGAAATATGGCTAAACACAGGGCCAATCAGCTTTTCGAGCAGCTTGCTAGAGAACTCGTAGGACAAGGTAAATTCAATTTTGCAGCCCAGTTCGCCCAGCGGCACAAACTGCCAATGCCCTGTGAGCTGCTTAAACGGGCCATCGACCAGTGCAATCGAAATCGCTTGGCTAGGGATGTTGGTATTGCGCGTGGTGAAGTGTTGGCGGATTTTGAGGTAGTCGATATGCAGGCTGGCGACTAACTCGTTGCCTTCGCGCTGCAGCACTTCGGTTTTGCCACACCACGGTAAAAAGCGCGGGTAGTGGGTGACATCGTCCACCAACTGAAACATCTGGTCAGGGCTGTGCGCAACAAGCACGTTTTTTTCGACAATAGGCATGGTGTGGGCAGGGCAATGAGGGCAAATAAGCCGAAAATTGTAACGCCAGCTCGCCTGTGTGTGTTGGGCATTCGTGGGGGAAGGCGTGGTCTGTTAAACTAGCCAATTACCCAAACACGGGGGGCATGATGAGCATCATTCAGAACAAAAAAGCATTCCATGACTTCTTTATTGAAGAAAAGCACGAAGTCGGCATGGTGCTGGAAGGGTGGGAAGTCAAATCCATCCGCGCTGGACGCGCCCAAATCAAAGAGTCTTACGTCATTATCAAAGGCGGGGCATTGTGGCTGATTGGCTGCCATATTTCTCCGCTCAATACGGCTTCAACCCATATTAACCCTGACCCCACCCGTATCCGCAAGCTGCTGTTAAAGCAAGCCGAAGCCGACAAGCTTATCGGCAAGGTTGAGCGGTCGGGCTACACCCTAATGGCACTCGACCTGCACTTTAAAGGTGGCTGGATTAAGCTGGAAATCGGCTTGGCCAAGGGTAAAAAACAACACGACAAACGCGAGGCTGAAAAAGACCGCGAATGGCAGCGCGAAAAACAACGTGTGCTCAAAAGTGAGCGTCGCTAATGCGTACCAGTGCCACCCTCCCCGTTTTACTGATTACCTTTGGCGTGCTGTGGTTTATGAAAAGCGCGGCTTTGCTACCCGATACAGCTACCTTGCTGGCACTGGGTTTGGTGGGGGCAGGTGCCCTATTGTTTCTGCTTGATGGCCTCAACAAATCCACCGTGGTGGTCGCGCCTTTGCTGGGCTTTGCAGGGCTGGCCGTGCACGGCATTGACCGCTTTGGCTTACCGCTGTCGGCATGGGGGTCGATGGCCATGGTGTTGGCGGGCATTTTGATGCTGATTGCCCGCAGCGACCGCATCCCCGACCGCCGCCAAGCCCGCCGCACCCCGTCAAATTACCCGCCTGATTCGCCTTTTTAATCTTTGCCCCGTCTGGCAACCCAAAAGCAAGAAAGACTGCACATGGACAAAATTCTCATCCTTGATTTCGGCTCACAAGTGTCACAACTGATTGCCCGCCGCGTGCGTGAAGCCCACGTTTACTGCGAACTGCATTCGTTTGATATGTCGCTGGACGATATCCGCGCCTTTGCCCCCAAGGCCATTATTCTCTCCGGCGGCCCGAACTCGGTGTACGAATCCGACTACCAAGCCGACCCCGCGCTGTTTACCCTTGGCGTGCCGGTTTTGGGCATTTGCTACGGGATGCAATGGATGGCGCACACCCTCGGCGGCAAGGTCGAGTCTGGCGAAACCCGTGAATTTGGCTATGCCGAAATCCGCGCCCGTGGGCATTCCAAGCTGTTTAACGGCTTGCAAGACCGCAGCAACGCTGAAGGCCATGGCCTGCTCGACGTGTGGATGAGCCACGGCGATAAAGTCACCGCCCTGCCTGACCAGTTCAGCCTGATTGCCGAAACGCCTTCTTGCCCGATTGCTGCCATAGCCGACGAAGTACGCGGCTTTTACGGCGTGCAGTTTCACCCCGAAGTCACCCACACCAAGCGCGGCACCGATATTTTGCACCGCTTTGTGCTGACGATTGCCGGTGCCAGCCCTTCGTGGACCATGCCCAACTACATTGACGAAGCGGTGAAAAAAATCCGTGACCAAGTGGGCGACGAAGAAGTGATTTTGGGTCTGTCTGGCGGGGTAGACAGCTCGGTGGCCGCCGCGCTGATTCACCGAGCTATTGGCGACCAACTGACCTGCGTCTTTGTCGATCATGGCTTGCTGCGCCTGAACGAAGGGCAGATGGTGATGGATATGTTTGCCCGCAATTTGGGGGTGAAGGTTATCCACGTTGATGCAGCGGAAGCCTTTATGGGCAAGCTGACCGGTGAAACCGACCCCGAGAAAAAGCGCAAAATCATCGGGGCAGAGTTTGTCGAAGTCTTCCAAACCGAAGCCAATAAGCTGACCAACGCCCGTTGGCTGGCACAGGGCACAATTTACCCTGACGTAATCGAATCGGCGGGCGCAAAGACCAAAAAAGCCCACACCATCAAGAGCCACCACAACGTAGGCGGCCTGCCGGAAACCCTGAATCTGAAGCTGCTTGAGCCGCTGCGTGAGCTGTTTAAAGACGAAGTGCGCGAGCTGGGCGTGGCCTTGGGCTTGCCGCACGATATGGTGTATCGCCATCCCTTCCCCGGTCCTGGTTTGGGCGTGCGGATTTTGGGCGAGGTAAAAGCGGAATACGCCAGCCTGCTGCAACGTGCCGATGCCATCTTTATCGAAGAGCTGCGCAATACGGTAGACGAGGCCACCGGTAAAAACTGGTACGACCTGACCAGCCAAGCCTTTGCGGTATTTTTGCCGGTGAAATCGGTTGGCGTAATGGGCGATGGGCGGACGTATGAATGGGTGGTGGCCTTGCGTGCCGTGGTGACCAGCGACTTTATGACTGCCCACTGGGCCGAGCTGCCGTATAGCCTGCTGGGACGGGTGTCGAATCGGGTGATTAACGAAGTCCGAGGGATTAACCGCGTGGTTTACGATGTGTCGGGTAAGCCACCGGCGACCATCGAATGGGAATGATGATTCATCGTTAGGCAAGCACGCACAACCACAGGCAGAAAATGCTAAAAAAGCCCTGATAAATCAGGGCTTTTTTAGGCGGGCAAGGGAGGGTATAGGGCTGGGCGCAATCAGATGTCCGGTAGGCCAAGCCGATTTTAGGGATTGTGGCTAGAGAAGGCTGCCACAACACCCCGACAAGGAGGGACAAATCCATTGCCCTGCACGATCTGGGCTGCCGGGTCAAGGGAGTCTGGCTGGCTTTGGGGTGAGCGGCTTTCACCTATCGGACTGTGCAAAAAAATCAGCCCCCGCCCCCATACAAAAGCCCCCGAAACCAGATTAGGTTTCGGGGGCTTTTTGCCTCAGGGAACAGCCGCTGGTTTAGTCGCGGAAGCCTGGGTTGCGGTCACGGCGTTGGCCGGCAAAGGAAGAACCCCCTGCTGCAGGACGACGGCCATCACGTTGCCCACCTGGGCCGCCACGCGGTGCCTGACCTGCGCGGGTGCTGGGCGAGGAGAAGCTACGGGTTGGCATGTCGGTGAAGTGGGTCAGCGGATTGCGGTTGCTGTTATCACGCGGCTGACGGTCTTCACGCGGGGCACTGCTGTTAAAGCTGCGTTCCTGCGTGCGGGGTGCGCGTGGGGCATCGCCGTGGGGGGCGGTAGAACGTTGACGACGGTCATCCCCTGCAAACGGGTTGCGCGGTTGACGGTGCTCGAACGGTGCACGCTCGGTGGTGTGGTGAGGCGCATGGCGGGGTGCATCGCCAGCAGCATGGCGGGGTGCATCACCATGTGGGTGACGAGGTGCTTCGCCGTGACGGTCGCTAAAGTTGCTGCGGGTGTGGCCGCTGTGGGTCTTAGGCTTGCTATCACGCCAGTTGCCACCGCTGCCGCCTTGTGGGCGCTTGTTGCCGTAGCCACCGCTGCCTGCACGGCGTTCTTGTGGGCGTGGGTTACGGGCTTCCATGCCAGCGACTTCACGCACATCAATTTTGTGCTGGGTAAAGCGTTCAATGCGGCGCAAAGGCTGCACATCGTCTCGTCCCACCAAGGCAATCGCGGTGCCGGTTGCACCAGCACGACCCGTCCGGCCAATGCGGTGAACGTAATCTTCGGCAAAGCGGGGCAAATCAAAGTTAATCACATGGGAGATACCTGCCACGTCAATCCCGCGTGCAGCCACATCAGTGGCGACCAGCACGTCACATTCACCGCGACGCAATTTGGTCAGGGTGCGGGTGCGTTCGCGCTGAGGCATATCGCCATGCAGCGCAGAAGCGTTGTAGCCTTCGACCGACAGCTCATCGGCCAATTCTTCGGTGTCACGCTTGGTGGCGGTGAAGATAATGGCTTGCTTGATTTCGCCGGTGGACAAGAAGTGCTTGAGCAGACGTTTTTTGTGACCCAAATCGTCCACGTAGTACAGCATTTGGTCGATTTGTTCGTGGCGGGCGGTTTGCGCAGCCACTTGGATGGTCGCGGGGTTGTTCAGCAACTCTGCCGCAAAACCCAACACGTTTTGGGTCATGGTGGCGGTAAAGAACGCGGTTTGGCGTTGCTTAGGCAAGAAGCCGGCAATCGCCAACACGTCGTCAGAGAAGCCCATGTCCAGCATACGGTCGGCTTCGTCCAGCACCAGCATTTCTAGGCGGGAGAAGTCAATACGCTGTGCGTTAACGTGGTCAATCAGACGGCCAGGGGTGGCAACCATGATTTCGTGCGGCTTGGCCAGCAGGTCGTTTTGGATGCGATAAGACACGCCACCGACGATACACACGGTTTTAATGCGTGCCAGACCCTTGGAGAAAGTTTCACCGGCGTGTGCGACTTGCTGCGCCAGTTCACGGGTCGGGGTCAGCACCAAGACGCGGGGGCCGCGGCCTTTGGCTTCGGAAGGGTTGGCCAAGCGTTGCAGGGCAGGCAGCAAGAACGCAGCGGTTTTGCCGGTGCCGGTTTGTGCAGAAGCAATCACATCACGCCCATCTAACAACAGGGGGATGGTTTGCTCTTGTACGGGTGTGGGGACAGTCAGGTTGTTCTGTGTGAGGGTCGTAACAATACGTTCGTCGAGGCCGAGCGCCCCAAATGCGGATGACAACAAGGATATTCCTTTGCGGAGGGTGTGTTTAAAGCTCGGCAGGGCAGGCGTCGAACGTTGATACAAGCTGAACAACAGGACGGCGGCGGCATGTCAAAACATCGAATGCCAACCATAGGGAGGTCAATCAAGTGATTGACGGAGGGTCGGAGAGACGATGATCCGCTGATGACTACTGAACTACATGCGGATAGAGCCGAGCGGCAATCGCGCATTCTCTGTGCTTTCCCTCGCGCTGGCAAGCAGTATTTCTACCTAAGAACCTGTTTATCTGCCGCACAGCTCGGCTGGGCCTGCACTCAAACACCCCAAAAAAGCCCAATCGCTGCGGCCTTGGCTTTATATTCCGCTCTACTGGTGGGGGGGGTAGCCGGACGGGGTGGTTGCGGGCGACACCGCTAGAGCCAAAATCTAGCCCAAAAGCCACCCCCCACCACCCCTCCACGAAAAGGGGAGACGAGATTCAGCCAACCCGTCGTTTGCGAGACTTTGAACAGGTCCTAAGCTCCAAAAACCTGCATGGCTTGAGTGCAGAGGCAGGATGCTGATTTAATAGCCGACTTTCATTTGCGGCGCACCCGACATGCAGGCTTTCCCCCCTCTTGCCTTTGTGGACCTCGAAGCCACCGGCGGCGACCCTAGCCGCGACCGCATCACCGAAATCGGCGTGGTCTTGGTCACGGATGGTCAGGTTGAAACATGGCACACGCTGGTCAACCCTGAGCAGCCGATTACCCCCTTTGTTGCCGAGATGACCGGTATCCACGACGACATGGTGGCAACGGCACCGTGCTTTGATGCCATCGCCGCGACACTGGCCACCAAGCTCGATGGCCGCCTGTTTATCGCCCACAACGCCCATTTTGACTACACCGTACTGCACCACGCCTACCAGCGAGTCGGGCAATGGCTGAGCTGTGATGTGCTGTGTACGCTCAAGCTGGCCAAGCAGTTCGCGCCAGACAGCCCCAAGCAAAACCTAGATGCGCTGATTGCCCGCTACGACTTGCCTTGCACCGCCCGTCACCGTGCT
>CALMOJ010000249.1 GCA_937871815.1 uncultured Neisseriales bacterium | reverse complement strand
AAAAAAGCCAGCTGGACAGAGCGGCTCAAGACGGGGCTATCCAAAACCCGCGATAAGCTCGGCAAGTCGCTGGCAGGGCTATTTGGCGGCGGCAAAATTGACGAAGACCTCTACGAGGAACTCGAAACCGTATTGCTGACCGCAGATATGGGCGTGCCCGCCACCACCCATTTACTGACTGCTGTGCGAGAACGGGTGACGCTCAAGGGCTTGAAAGATGCCTCCGAGCTGAAAGGCGCGCTCAAAGACACCCTGCAACAGCTGATTGCCCCGCTCGAAAGCCCGCTGCAGACCGAAGGCCACCAGCCCTTTGTCATTATGTTGGCAGGGGTCAACGGCGCGGGCAAAACCACCTCGATTGGCAAGCTGGCACATTATTTCCAAAGCCAAGGCAAATCGGTGCTGTTGGCGGCGGGCGATACCTTCCGTGCCGCCGCGCGTGAGCAACTGGTGGCGTGGGGAGAGCGTAACAACGTCACCGTGATTACCCAGCAAGGGGGCGATGCCGCTGCCGTGTGTTTTGATGCCATCCAAGCCGCTGTCGCCCGCAAAATCGACATCGTCTTGGCCGATACTGCCGGACGCTTGCCCACCCAGCTACACCTGATGGACGAAATCCGCAAAGTGAAGCGCGTCATCGACAAGGCTTTGCCCGGCGCGCCCCACGAAGTTATTTTGGTGCTGGATGCCAACACCGGCCAAAACGCCTTGGCGCAAGTGCGGGCGTTTAACGAGGCCTTGGGGCTGACAGGGCTGATTTTGACCAAGCTAGACGGCACAGCCAAAGGCGGGGTGATTGCCGCCATTGCCCGTGAAAACCCGATTCCTCTGCGCTTTGTGGGGGTAGGGGAAGGGCTGGATGACTTGCGTCCCTTCTCGGCACAGGACTATGTGCAAGCCCTGATTGATTGAGTGTCCGAGGATGTTGCCGTGTCGATGATTCAGTTTGACCAAGTCACCAAAAGCTACCCTGGCGGGATTGAGGCGATTAAAAACCTCTCGTTCCGCGTCAACAAAGGCGAAATGGTGTTTCTAGCGGGGCATTCTGGGGCGGGCAAATCCACCCTACTCAAGCTGATTGCGGGCATTGAACGCGCCACCACCGGCAATGTGTTGGTGAACGGGCAAAATGTCTCGGCACTCCGCGCGGCGCAGTTGCCCTATTTGCGTCAGCACATCGGCTTGGTGTTCCAAGACCACAAAATCTTGTTTGACCGCTCAGTGTTTGAGAACGTCATGCTGCCGCTGGATATTATCGGCTTTGACCGTAAAGAATCTGTCAAACGGGTACGCGCCGCACTGGATAAGGTGGGGCTGCTCAAGCGCGAAAAAGCCAATCCCATTGGGCTGTCGGGGGGGGAGCAACAGCGGCTGTGTATTGCCCGTGCGGTGGTGCATCGTCCGGCGATTTTGTTGGCGGATGAACCCACCGGCAACCTCGACCGTGCGTATTCGCTCGACATCATGGAACTGTTTCGCTCGTTTAATCAGGTGGGGGTGACCGTGGTGGTGTCGGCGCACGATGAAATTTTGATGGCGGACTACGGGCAACGCATTATTCGCCTCGCGCATGGACAATTTGCCACATGAACCATCTGCTCTATCTCCACGCCCGTGCGGCCCGACAAGCGGCTTTGACCTTGCTGCGTCAACCGCTGGGCAGCTTGCTCAGCTTGTTGATGCTGGCTTTGGCCTTGTCTTTACCGCTGGGGCTGTATTTGACCGTGCAAAGCTTGGCTAACTGGGGCAGCCGTCTGGCGACCACGCCGCAAATTACCCTGTTTATGGAAGCCGCCGCCGATAGCACCGACCTGCAAGCCACGGCGCAAACCCTGAAGCAGCACGCCTTGGTAGCACACAGCCAGTTTGTGCCGCGTGACGAGGCACTCAAAGCCCTGATGGCGCGAAACAAGCTGGAGGGCTTAACCGAAGGGCTGGGCGAAAACCCGTTACCCGATGCGTTTGTGATTACACCCAAAGACATGCCTCCCGAGGCTTTGGAGCGGCTGCATAAAGAGCTGTCGGGGCTGACGATGGTCGAAAGTGCCCAATTTGACGCAGGCTGGGCAAAAAAACTGTTTAGCCTGATTCAGCTGGGCCAGCAGCTGACCGTGGTGTTGGCGTGTGTGTTTGGGGGGGCGTTGGTGTTGATTACGTTTAACACCATCCGGCTACAAGTGCTGGCGCGGCGGGACGAAATCGAAGTCTCTAAGCTGATTGGGGCCACCAACAGCTTTATCCGCCGCCCCTTTATGTATTACGCCCTGTACCAAGGGGCGTTGGCCGCCTTGCTGGCGTGGGCGGGGTCGATGTGGCTGATTGCCATGGCCAACCCTGCCATCGCGGAACTGGCACGGCTCTACAACGAAGGTGCGGCACTCCGTCCTTTGTCCTTGAGTGAAGGGGGGCTGCTGCTCTTGGTGGCGGGCGTGCTGACCACCTTGGGGGCGCGGCTGGCGACGGGGCAGTTGCTGCGGCAAATGGAGGCGGATTAAGCTGCTGCGCGGCGGTGGGGAATCGCAGCGGTGCTGGCTTCTTCCACGCCACGGCGGGCAGCGGTGCGGGCAGAAGGCTGACCTACGGCGAGGCTGGGCGGCGATACCCCGCCGCCGCTGGCCGCTGGGCTTGGTTTTATTCCCCCCGTGGAGGGGTGCCCCATCGGGGTGGGGTGGTTGCCATTGGGTTTGGTTTTAGCGTTGGCGGCATCGCCAGCCACCACCCCGTCCGGCGGTGCCCCCTCCGCGCTGCCCTTGGCACGCTGCGTTGAAATCCGCAAAAAACGGCGCATGGACTCAGTCCCAACGCCGATTTTTTTGCGCATCTCGCCTTGGCAACCTGTGCCATCAGTCCACCCCCGTCATTCCCGCGTAGGCGGGAATCCAGCCTGGCTTACAGCCCAACAAAAGGCACACGTTACGCCGGTCGGTACGGCCTAGATTCCCGCTTTCGCGGGAATGACGCGCGGAAAAGAACCCATTCTAGGAAGCTATTTACGCACTGCGAGACGCGACTGACCCGTCGTTTGTCAGACTTCGAACCGGTTTTAAAGTCGCGGCGCATGAACCTGTCCCACCGCAAATAGGCTGGCGTATGATGGGGGCGATGCACCCCCCTACCCCCCACCCCTTCCGTCTTGCCCTGATTTTGGCTGCTTTGGCCACCCTTGGGCCCTTTTCCATCGACACCTTCTTGCCCGCCATGCCCGCCATTGGTCAGGCTTTGCACGCCCCGCCGTTGGCCGTGCAGCAAGCCTTAACCGTGTATTTGCTGGGCTATGGTGTGATGATGCTGTGGCACGGCGCGATTTCGGATGCCGTGGGACGCAAACCGGTGATTGTGATTTCGACGGCGGTGTTTACGCTGGCTTCCGTGGGCTGTGCCTTTGCCCAAACCTTGCCGCAGCTGCTGGTTTTCCGGGCATTGCAAGGCATTAGCGGCGGGGCGGGGCTGATTGTGGGACGCGCCATTATCCGAGATTGCTTTGATGGCGCGGCGGCACAGCGGCTGATGTCGCACGTCACCATGCTGTTTTCGCTGTCCCCCGCCATTGCCCCTGTGGTGGGCGGCTGGCTGTATGGCGCATTTGGCTGGCACGCTATTTTTGTTTTTATGGCCTTGATTGGCGGGGTGCTGTGCTTGGCCTGCTGGTTTGCTTTGCCCGAAACCCATCCGCCCGCCCAACGGCAAGTCTTGTCGGTACGGGCTTTGCTGGCCAATTACCGGCAAGTGGCAGGGCGGCGCGAGTTTGGGCTGCTGGCCTTGGCGGTGGCGTGTAATTTCAGCGGGTTTTTTCTGTATATCCCCGCCGCGCCGGTGTTTTTGATGCGCCACCTCGGGCTCAACGAGCAGCAGTTTATTTTTATGTTTGGCCCAGCGGTGATGGGCATCATGTTGGGTGCGTTTTTGTCGGGGAAGCTGGCAGGACGGCACAGCCCGCGCACACTGGTTTCGGTGGGCTATGGTTTGATGGCTTTGGCCGCACTGACGAATGTGGGATACGCCCTTTATTTTCCGCCCGCCTTGCCGTGGAGCATCGCCCCGCTGGCACTCTACACCGTGGGGATGTCGCTGGTGTCGCCCACCATTACCCTGTTTATCATGGATATTTTCCCTAGCCTGCGCGGCACGGCCTCGTCGCTGCAAGGCTTTACCCAGACCACCTTGGCCAGTGTGGTGGCCGGTGCGATTACCCCGCTGCTGTGGGATTCACCCCTGACGCTGGCCTTGGGAATGAGCGGCTTTTTAGCCTTGGGCTATGGGCTGTTGTGGCAATTTCGCCGCCTGCGCCCCGCCCAATAACAACCTGTTCTAAGCCCTGCTTTGTCCTACCACGCCGCCTGTCGGGGCGGCGTGGTTCTGCTATCATTGACGGCTATTTTTAACCCGCAGCAGACCCCGCCCGTGACCACTCCGCTTTTCCGCCCCCTGATTACTGACGACATGCACACTGTGGACCGCATCATCCGCAGCGACCTCCATTCTGACGTGGTGCTGATTCGCCAAGTAGCCGAATACATCATCGGTGCCGGCGGCAAACGTCTGCGTCCCGCCTTGGTGTTGCTGGCTGCCCGCGCCTTGGGCGTGTCGGGCGAAGCCGTTTGCAAGCAAGCCGCGATGGTCGAATTTATCCACACCGCCACCCTGTTGCACGATGACGTGGTGGACGAATCGCCATTGCGCCGAGGTCGGGATACGGCCAATGCCCTGTTTGGCAATGCGGCCAGTGTCTTGGTGGGGGATTTTCTCTATACCCGCGCCTTCCAGATGATGGTCGGCACACAGAATCTGCGGATTTTGGAAGTGATGGCCGAGGCCACCAATATCATTTCTGAAGGCGAAGTGCTGCAACTGCTTAACATCGGTAACACCGACATTGACGAAGCCGCCTACCTGCGGGTGATTCAGTACAAAACCGCCAAATTGTTTGAAGCTGCAGGCCGTGTCGGCGCGATGTTGGCACAGGCCACCCCCGCGCAAGAACAAGCCTTGGCCGATTACGGGATGCACCTTGGCACGGCGTTTCAGATTATTGACGATGTGCTGGATTACTCTGGCGATGCCGACACCATCGGCAAAAGCTTGGGCGACGACCTCGCCGAGGGCAAGCCCACGCTGCCGCTGATTTACGTCATGCAGCAAGGCGCACCCGCCGATGCTGCCCTCGTCACCGAAGCCTTGCAACACGCCAACCGCGACCACTTTGCGGCGGTATTGGCTGCCGTGCAGCGGGCGGGCGCACTCGACTACGCCCGCGCCCGTGCCGCCGAAGCCGCCGAAGCCGCCGTCCGCGCACTGGATGCCTTGCCTGACACCGAAACCCGCACCGCAATGGTTGAACTGGCACGGCTGTCTGTCAGCCGCGACGCGTAAGCCCGATGAGCGGTGTGATTCTCACCCCCGGCCAAGACAGCCCCTGCGTGGCGCGGTGTTCGACGGCCTTAGGCGATATGGTGTGCAAAGGCTGCGGCCGCACTTTTTTGGAAGTCACCCACTGGAGCATCATGGCCGATACCGAACGCGCCACGGTCATGGCACGGCTGGCCGCGTGTTTGCAACCGGCTGAGGTATAATCCGCCCGCCAGTGGTTTCGCGCTGTCTCCGTAGTTAAATGGATATAACGGCCCCCTCCTAAGCGTTAGCATTAGCATTTTTACCAGTGCCTAAAATTACATGATCCCTTGCACCACAATGGTTTGCGGCTTACTTAGTGGACGAATGATAACGCCGCATTTCAATAAATGGTGGGTTTTTGGTGGGATTGCGTTTCGGCTTGGTGGGACAGCCGCCGCCCTGTAGAATGTCGCCCGAGGTTCCCGTAGTTCAATGGATAGAACAAGTTCCTCCTAAGAATTAGATGCTGGTTCGATTCCGGCCGGGGACACCAAAAAACATCTCTCACTTCCGGCACCATGGACGCATCCCTAATCCTCGCCGACCTGCGCCAGCAGTTCGGGCAAAAATCGGTGCTCTACCCTGAGGACGTCGCGGCCTTGCTTGGCAAGTCGATTGGAGCCGTTGCAAGCCTCCGGCACAGGGGCGGCTTCCCCCTCCCTGTGAAGGAAGTTGGCGGCCGTCCGGCCGTCAGCATCTACGACGTCGCGGAATGGCTCGGAAATGGGCCAAAAACGGCCGCAAAGGGCTCCACGAAGGCTCCGCCACTGCCACCGCCAGCAAACCGCCGCCAAAGCCTTGGAAATGCCCTCCTTGGCTTCCAGATGCAAAGGGACTTCCTCTCCTCTTTGTGCAGGGAAACGGAAGCCCTCCTGCTCGAATGGGAGAGCGAGGACGCTGCGACCGAAGACGCCGGGACGGCCCAAAAGAAAAGCGGGCCCGGCGGCCCGCTCTGATCGGCTGGTTAGTCGGCCTTTTTCTTCGGCCGGCTCGCCTTCTTGGCTGATGCCAGAATCTGCATTTCCTCGGCGTAAGCGGCGACCATTTTCTGAAACTCGGGCCGCTCGCTGGCGACCTTCCGGGCCGCTTCAAGCCAGACGGCTTTGTTGCACAAATCAGCGTCGTAGTGCCGCTGGTAGAATAGCTACATGAGC
>CALMOJ010000248.1 GCA_937871815.1 uncultured Neisseriales bacterium | reverse complement strand
GGCGCAAGTCTGACCGCCGTAGGAATCCCCCGTCTTTAGGCGGGGGAGGATGTCACTGGCAGCTCTCGCACTCGGGGTTATCAATCGAGCAGAACTTGGCATCAGTCGCTGGCACGCTCGGTTCCATCGCCGTGGCGGTCATGCCGTCTTCGATGGGCACCGCGTTCATTTCGCCGCCCCGTCCGGTGGATTTTTCTGCGCTGGAAGCCGACAAAGTGCGCAGGTAATAGGTGGTTTTCAGGCCGCGTACCCAAGCATGTTTATACAGCACATCCAGTTTTTTGCCCGAGGCACCGGCCATATACAGATTCAAGCTTTGGGCTTGGTCAATCCATTTTTGCCGACGGCTGGCGGCTTCAATCAGCCAACGGGGGTCGATTTCAAAGGCGGTGGCGTAGAGGTTGCGCAGGTCGGCAGGGATACGGTCAATGCGGCTGACGTTGCCATCAAAATACTTGAGGTCGGCAATCATCACGTCATCCCATAGCCCTGCGGCTTTGAGGTCATGCACCAAGGCATCGCTGACCACGGTAAATTCGCCTGACAAGTTCGATTTCACAAACAGGTTTTGATAGGTCGGCTCAATGCTGGCGGACACGCCAATAATGTTGGCGATGGTGGCGGTAGGGGCGATGGCGATGCAGTTGGAGTTGCGCATCCCGTACTGCTGAATCCGGTCACGCAGCGGGGTCCAGTCTAGGGTGCTGCTGCGGTCCACTTCGAGGAAGCCATCGCGGGCTTCGGCCAAGAGGTCGATGCTGTCTTGCGGCAAGATGCCCTTGTCCCACAGGCTGCCCTTGTAGCTGGGATAACGTCCGCGCTCTTCGGCCAGCTCGGTCGAAGCCCAATAGGCTTGGTAGCACACGGCTTCCATCGCATGGTCGGCAAATTCCACGGCTTCTTGCGAGGCGTAAGGAATCCGCAGGGCGTGCAAGCAGTCTTGAAAGCCCATAATCCCCATGCCGACTGGGCGGTGCTTGAGGTTGGCGGTGCGGGCTTTTTTGACCGGATAAAAGTTAATGTCGATGACGTTATCCAGCATCCGCATGGCGGTGCGAATTGTCCGTGCCAGCTTGGCTTGGTCGAGCTGACCCTCGTGCAGGTGGTTGGGCAAGTTCACCGAGCCGAGGTTGCACACGGCGATTTCATGCTCGTTGGTATTGAGCGTGATTTCGGTACACAGGTTGGAGCTGTGCACCACGCCAACGTGCTGCTGCGGGCTGCGGATATTGCACGGGTCTTTAAACGCAATCCAAGGGTGACCGGTTTCAAACAACATGGTCAGCATTTTGCGCCAGAGGGTCAGCGCGGGGATTTTCTTAAACACCCGCATTTCGCCGCGCTCGGCTTTTTGCTCGTAGCCGATATAAGCCTGTTCAAAGTCGCGGCCATAGCGGTCGTGCAAATCGGGGCATTCGGATGGGGTAAACAGCGTCCAGTCTGCACCGGCCATCACCCGTTTCATAAACAGGTCAGGAATCCAGTTGGCGGTGTTCATGTCGTGGGTGCGGCGGCGGTCATCGCCGGTGTTTTTCCGCAATTCGAGGAATTCTTCGATATCGGCGTGCCACGTTTCCAGATAGGCGCAGACCGCGCCTTTGCGCTTGCCCCCTTGGTTGACGGCCACGGCGGTGTCGTTCACCACTTTCAGGAAGGGCACCACGCCTTGCGATTTGCCGTTGGTGCCTTTGATATGGCTGCCCATGGCGCGAACAGGGGTCCAGTCGTTGCCCAAGCCGCCAGCAAATTTAGACAGCAGGGCGTTTTCTTTGATGCCTTCGTAAATCTGGTCGAGGTCATCGGCAATGGTGGTCAGGTAGCAGCTAGACAGCTGGCTGCGCTGTGTGCCGGCGTTAAACAGCGTGGGGGTGGACGACATAAAGTCGAACGTGGATAGCACGTTGTAGAACTCGATAGCGCGGGCTTCGCGGTCGATTTCGTTCAGCGATAAGCCCATCGCCACCCGCATAAAGAAGGCTTGCGGCAGCTCAATCCGATGGTCTTCAATGTGCAAGAAATAGCGGTCAAACAGGGTTTGCAAGCCCAAGTAGCCGAACTGCATGTCGCGGCTGGCCACCAAAGCCCGCCCCAGACGTTCAAGGTCAAATTCGCCCAAGCGTTCATCCAGCAGCTCGGCGGCGATACCTTTTTTGACATAGCTAGGGAAATAATCGGCGTAACGCTCGGCCATGTCGGCTTGGCTGATGGTCTCGCCCAAAATCTCAAGGCGGATATTGTTCAGCAGCAAACGGGCGGTAACGAAGTTATACGCAGGGTCTTTTTCGATCATGGCGCGGGCGGCCATGATGGCGGATTTGTTGACTTCGACTTCGGGCACGCCGTCGTAGAGATTTTTCAGGGTTTCGGCAAGGATAGGTTCAACATCGGTGTCGGCTTCGAGTCCTTGGCAGGCGGCTTGCACCATGCTGCGGAGGGCGTGAATATCCAACAGGATGCTGCTGCCATCTTGCTTGAGCACGTTAATGGTTTGCGCCACATCGGTTTCGCCGCGCAGGCCGCGTTGGCGGGAACGTTCTTCACGGTAAAGCACATACGCCCGTGCCACGTCGTGCTCGCCAGAGCGCATCAGGGCGAGTTCCACTTGGTCTTGGATTTCTTCGATGTGGATGGCACCGCCTTCGGGTTTGCGCCGCATCAGCGCACCGACGACTTGCTCGGTCAGGGCGGCGACTTGCTCACGAATCCGCGCCGAGGTGCTGCCCTGCTTGCCTGCTACGGCCAAAAACGCTTTGTTCATCGCCACCGAGATTTTGGCGGGCTCAAAAGCAACCACTGAGCCATTGCGGCGGATGGTTTTAAAGGCGGTATAGGGGAGGTTCGCGGGGGGCAGGGCAGTGTCCTGCTCGGCGACATAGGTATACATGGCAATTCCCTGTTTGAACGGCTGCACGGTCAGCACGCGCCGCGCAAGGTGTTGTGGATAATTCTGTGGATGGTTTGTGTGCAGTTTGTGCAAAAAACACAATATGTTTGGTTTTTGACGCAGCAAAACACTAATGCTAGTGATTTAACCGCGACAGCACAAGAATTGACTTTTGCCAAAAACAGCAAAAAACCCGCTTAATCGCGCCAAATCAGGCTGGCCATCCGCCCTGTGATGCCCTCGCGCCGATACGAAAAAAAGGCCTCGCGTTCAATGACGGTGCAGCTCTCGCCGCCATAGACGGCCAGCACACCGACCCGCGCCAAACGCTGCCGCGCCAGTTGGTAAATATCTGCTAAAAATTTGCCGTCGGGCAGGGGCTGAAATGCAACATCGGCTTCGGCGGCCTCGGCGACAAAGGCGGCTCGCACTTCGGCACCGACTTCAAACGCATCAGGGCTAATCGCCGCCCCCAGCCACACCAGAACTTCGGCGGGGGGGCAGGCCATTTTGGCGACGGTGGCTTCGAGCACCCCACCGAGTAGCCCCCGCCAACCGGCATGGGCGGCGGCCACGACGCTGCCGCTGCGGTCGGTGAGCAGCACGGGCAGGCAATCGGCGGTCAGGATGGCGCAGACCATGCCGCTGCGGCGGGTCACGCTGGCATCGGCATCGGGCGGCACGGTGCCGACGGTGGCGGCTTCGACCACGCGCGTCCCGTGAACTTGGTTAAGCCA
>CALMOJ010000247.1 GCA_937871815.1 uncultured Neisseriales bacterium | reverse complement strand
AAAACGCCGTTGGACTTGAATCCACACGCATGTTTTTTACGAATTTCAACGCAGGCTCACCCGAGCATCACAGGTCGTAAACAGTTTCTTAGCGCAGGGGGCGACCGTGTCGTTGCCCTGGATTTCTAATTTTTGGCCTTTTTAGAAAAGAGATTTTTCATGGCAACAGTCACTTCCCTTATTGGCGGCACACGCATTGGACAGGTTTACGAAGATGGCACGCTAACCACCAGTGGTGCCTTGTCCCTGACCGATGGCACGCCCATCGCCAATGGCTTTATCGCCCAAACCACCGCAGGGCAATACGGCACACTGGTTTTGCAAACCAGCGGGGTGTGGTCTTACATCCTCAATAATGCCTCGGGCACGGTACAAGAGCTCACCAGCACCAGCGCCGTACGCGATACCTTTTTAGCGTCTTGGAATGGCTTGGAAATGGGCGATATTGTGGTGTCGGTGTTTGGTAAAAACGACACAGCACAAATTTCAGGGGACATCAGGGGACAAGTCACCATTCCACAACAGCTCTCTGCCAGTGGGCAACTGACTGTCTCTGACGTTGACCTCGGCGAAAATGGCTTTGCCGCCCAAACCAATACTGCAGGGCAATTTGGTGTGTTTTCGATTGGCAGCACAGGCGGGTGGCGTTACACCCTCAATGCCAACAGCGTCAGTTCCCCACAACTGAGCAATAAGGGCGTATTCGAAGTCTTTCAGGTACGCTCCTTGGATGGCACGCAATCCACCGTTCAGGTCAGCCTAGGGCAGGCTTCAGCGGCGCAGACCCTCGTTGGTGGCACCAATGTAGATGTACTCACCGGTGGCTCCGGCAATGACACGCTGACCGGCGGCGGCGCAAACGACACCCTGAATGGCGATACGGGCATTGATACAGCGGTCTTTAGTGGCAACCGTGCGGCTTACACCATCAGCCAAAGCAACGGGGTCTATACCGTGGTGGATTCTCGCGGCACGGATGGCACAGACACCCTGACTGGCATCGAACGCTTGGAGTTTGCCGATAAGTCTGTCGCGCTGGATTTGACCGGCAATGCAGGCTTGGGTGTCAAAGTGCTGGGGGCGTTGTTTGGCGCGGCCTCGGTTCGAAACGCCAGCTATGTGGGCATTGCAACGCAGCTGGTTGACCTGGGTGCCAGCGCACAATCGCTCTGCCAAGCCGGTATTGACGCTCGCCTAGGGGCAAATCACACCGCCCAAGATTTGGTGAAGGTGCTTTATACCAATGTGGTGGGGGTTGCACCGTCAGCAGGTGAGCTCGCGTATTGGTCGGGCGTACTGACCCGTGGTGAAATGACCGAAGCAGCACTGACTTGGTTGGCTGCAGATTTAAATCAGAACCAAGCCAATATCAATCTTGTTGGGCTGACGCAAACAGGGGTGGATTTTACGCTTACTGGCCAAGTGTCTTAGTGCCTGTTTACGGTTAAAGGAGCCCAAAGGGGTCAGGGTCAATAATTCTTATTGACCCTGACCCCTTTGGGACTAAACCGTGATGGTCTGATCCGAAAAAGCAAGTTTTTCCACACCATATAAATCGGCAGCAAAGGCAATGCCCACGAGGCTAATCAGCCCGTTACTACCAGAGGCGTAAGTCACTTGACCCTTGGTCAAAGGTACAAATACAGTGTCGATGCCGGTACCACCATCAACGGTATCGTAACCACCCGCCCCTAGGTAAATCAGGTCATCACCCGCCCCTGTTTTGATATTGTTGTCCACCTTGTTATCGTGCACGGTATCTGCTGCGCTACCACCGATCAGGTTTTCGATAACCGTACCGTAGGCAATGCCCAAATTATTGGTACCGGTATAAATATCTTTGGCGGATGCCGCATAGGCACTATCAACAAAGCTGTCATACCCACTAAAACCTTGACTGGCTAAGGCTTGTTTTTGTGCCTGTGCTTGGGTAGCCACACTACGGGTATTGATGCTGGAGTAATGCCCAGGGACTAAATCAACCGTATTACTGGCCGTAGTAGCACTTAGATCCAAGGCATCCGATCCGCCGGCATCCCAAATCGTGGCATAGAATGGGTTGGTGCCATATTGATAGGTGTTGCTACCGGTTGCGGTCGTTGTGTCTGTGCCGTAGATCGCCTGTAGTGCGGCAATGTCGTACACCATAAAACGATCAGGAAAAATCCCCGAATCGTGGTAACTGATACCCTGCGCATTGGCGGTAAATAGCAGCACCGTATTTTGGTAAGCGGTGTAAGACATCACGGTATTGCCACGATGGTCGTCTGCCGTAGGCAAGGTCACCCCACCAGAAAATGAGTGTTTTAAGCCTAGTGCATGGCCCAGCTCGTGGACAATGGTATGTTGCCCATATCCGCCCGCTCCTAAGGTTGTGGAGTCAATCGCCGTGTCAATAAACACATCCCCACTGTAGCTAGGCGTGGTACCTGGAAAATAGGCAAACGCAGCGACCCCACCGCTGGTCGGAACTTGGCTGAAGCGAATATCGCCATTAGCACTGGTTTGGCTAAATGACAGCGGCAGGAGCTTGTCGATACTGGCGATAATGTCGCTGGACAACACGCCTAGGCTGGCACTCAGTTTTTGCCACCCAGTGGTCAGATTGCCACCAACAGTCGAGCTAGCTTGTACGCCAGTGTAATCTGCTGGGCGCGTGCTATCGAAGCTGTAGGTTAGTGCGGTGCTTGTCCATGCATCATTTCCATTGAGTGCCATCACAATACTGCTTTGGGTGGTCAGTAAGCTGGCGGTATCTACCCCAGTGACGCTGGCGTGGAGGTTGGTGGTGGGTGTTGGTGTGATAGGTGTGGTCGCACCGAGCGGGTTGCCGCCTAGGGTCATCCCTGCTGCTGAGACTTTGGCATCCACCGTTCCATCAGAAAACGCCAGCTGGGTACCATTACTATCATCCTGCACCGAAACTCGGCATACCAAAGCGGTGCCGGAATAGACCAATAACTGATTTCCGCTTTGCTGATAAGTGTAGGCACTGCGTAACCCCGACAGAGACAACTGTTCAACGTTTTGGTCTAGCGTCACACCCGTGACACCATTGGCAATGGTAACCATTTCGGATCCGCTGGAGCCATACACCGAGACATTGCTATTATTGATAGCAAAAGTGTCGGCAGGATCAAAATATATTCTGGCCATTTGATACCCCTATGATCTTTGGAGCTGGTCATTCCCTCTTTTTTGGGCTTGCATAGGATGCACAAGAGGGAAGGCGGTGGATTAATAAAGTAGTCCGTTGATTATGCATTACCAACAGATGCTGATGTTGCGCCCGTGTTTATTGATGGTGCTTACACAAAAATCCATCAGCACAGCTTACTGGTAGCATTTGAAATTACCGGCAGAAAAATCCACGACTGTGCGACAGCATCTAGGCTCACCGCCCAGCTTCCTGCCGAAGTTATTATCGCTAACAAAAACCCAAACAGATAGTGATAGCTTAGATTAAAGACTGTAGCACTATTGATATTGGGTTTAAAATCCCTTTTCTCGGCTAAAGCACTATGACGCTTTAGCCGCAATAGCCTCGAGGTTTAAGCCCGAGATTGAGAGCGCGGACGCTGCAGGCACCCTAGTGTGGCGGCACCTGTCCTTGAGTGATGC
>CALMOJ010000246.1 GCA_937871815.1 uncultured Neisseriales bacterium | reverse complement strand
TAAAACACTAAACCTACTGCCAGCGGATGCGATGCTGCAATAAAATCCCCCCAGATATTGGACAACTGTCCAATATCTGGGGGGATTTTATTGCAGCATCGGCATACTCTAGATGCCGACTGCTGAAGACTTAAAAAACTATTTACGTGCTAGTGAGCAAAGGGTTAGCCAAGGCGAAATGAACTAAAAAAAGCGGCGTTGACACGCGGTTAATGCGCATGTTTTTGCGTATTTCAACGCAGCCCCACCTGAGCATCGTAGCGCGTAAACAGGTTCTAAGCTTCTTCGGTTGGTGCAGGTGCTGCCGCTGCTGCTGCCGCTTCTTCGTTCAGAATGGCTTTAATCGACAGGCGGATACGGCCACGCTCGTCGGTTTCCATCACTTTAACGCGCACTTGCTGGCCTTCTTTCAGGTAATCGCCCACGTTGGCAATCCGCTCGTTGGCAATTTGGCTGATATGCACCAGACCATCACGCCCTGGCATGATTTGGACAATCGCCCCGACGTTTTTGTCGAGAATCTTCATGACCGTGCCTTCGTAGATACGACCCACTTCAACATCGGCAGTAATCGCTTCGATACGGCTCTTCGCGGCTTCTGCACCTTCGTTGGTGGTGGAGGCAATGGTAATCAGGCCATCTTCACCAATGTCGATACTGGTGCCGGTTTCTTCGGTAATGGCGCGAATCACTGAACCGCCCTTACCAATCACGTCCCGAATTTTTTCAGGATTGATTTTGATGGTGTAGAGACGCGGCGCGTGGGCGGACAGTTCTTGCGGGGCGTTTACCGCCGCTTGCATCAAGCCGAGGATGTGCATACGGCCTTCTTTGGCTTGGCTCAGCGCCACTTGCATGATTTCTTTGGTGATGCCTTGGATTTTGATGTCCATTTGCAGGGCGGTAATCCCTGCTTCGGTGCCGGCCACTTTAAAGTCCATATCGCCGAGGTGATCTTCATCGCCAAGGATGTCGGTCAGCACGGCAAAGCGGTTGCCTTCCAGAATCAAACCCATGGCAATCCCTGCAACGTGAGCCTTGAGAGGCACACCGGCGTTCATCAGGGACAAGCAGCCACCGCAGACCGAAGCCATAGACGACGAGCCGTTGGATTCGGTGATTTCGCTGACCACGCGCATGGCGTAGCTGAAATCTTCTTTTTTAGGCAGCACGGCAATCAGTGCCCGCTTAGCCAAGCGACCGTGGCCGATTTCGCGGCGTTTTGGCGAGCCAACCCGACCAGTTTCGCCGGTGGAGTAGGGAGGGAAGTTGTAGTGCAGCATAAAGCGTTCGGTGTAGCTGCCTGCCAGTGCGTCAATCAGTTGCTCGTCTTGCTTGGTGCCGAGGGTGGTCACCACCATGGCTTGGGTTTCGCCACGGGTAAACAGTACGGAGCCGTGGGCGCGCGGTAAAACACCGGTGCGGATGCTGATGGGGCGGACGGTGCGGGTGTCGCGGCCATCAATACGGGGTTCGCCAGCCAAGATTTGGCCGCGCACGATTTCCGCTTCCAAATCTTTAAAGATGCCTTTGATTTCATTGGCTTGCAGTGTGCTGGTTTCTTCGGTAATCAGCGCAGCCTTGGTTTTGTCCCATGCTTCGGCCAGCTTTTGGCTACGCGCTTGCTTTTGACGCAGGGTAAAGCCCAGCTTGATGTCTGCACCGGCGACTTCGCGCACTTGGGCAATCAAAGCTTCGTTTTGCGCGGCAGGTGCCCAGTCCCACAATACGGGGTTCACTTCGTCGGCCAGCGCGTTGATGGCGTTGATGGCAGCTTGCATTTGTTCGTGACCAAACACCACGGCACCCAGCATGACGGCTTCGGGCAATTCGCGGGCTTCGGATTCCACCATCAATACGGCACGTTCTGTACCGGCAACGACCAAGTCCAGTTCGCTGGTTTCGAGTTCGGTTTTGGTGGGGTTGAGCAGGTATTCACCGTTTGCGTAGCCGACGCGTGCTGCGCCAATAGGGCCGTCAAAAGGCAGGCCAGACAGAGCCAAAGCAGCCGACGCGCCAATCAAGGCGGGGATGTCCGCATCAATTTCGGGGTTGAGCGACAGCACGGTAGCCACGATTTGTACTTCGTTGTAGAAGCCAGCAGGAAACAGGGGGCGAATAGGGCGGTCAATCAGACGGCTGGTCAGAATTTCTTTTTCGCTTGGGCGGCCTTCGCGCTTAAAGAAGCCCCCTGGAATTTTGCCTGCGGCGTAGGTGCGTTCTTGGTAATCAACGGTCAGGGGGAAGAAGTCTTGCCCTTGCTTTACGCCCTGTGCGCCGACCACGGTGACCATCACCACGGTGTCATCCATGCTAACAATCACTGCACCCGAGGCTTGGCGGGCGACTTCGCCGGTTTCTAGCGTGACCGTGTTGCGGCCGAATTGGAAGGTCTTGCTGATTTTATTGAACACGTTATTTGGCTCTCTAAATTTAAGATTTGCTGGACACCCAGCAAGTGCAACGGAAGCCCCTAGCTATGCAACCACAGTGGGGCAACATACCTAGAGGCTTCCCCCGTTGTCGGCAATAAGAACCTGTTTACGATCTGCGATACTCGGGTGATCCTGCGTTGAAATTCGTAAAAACATGCGTGTGGATTCAAGTCCAACGCTGACCCGTCGTTCGCTAGATCGTAAATAGGCTCTAAGGTCTGCTCAGGTGGCAGACGAGGGCATAAAACCACCCTCAAAAACCAAAAAGTCGCAGCACAGGCTGCGACTTTTTGGCGCAGGGGCGTAATTACTTACGCAGACCCAAGCGGGAAATCAGATTGCGATAGCCTTCCGCATCTTTTTTCTTCAGGTAGTCGAGCAATTTACGACGACGGCTCACCATTTTCAGCAGACCACGACGGCTGTGGTGGTCTTTGGTGTTGGCTTTGAAGTGAGGGGTCAAATCGTTGATGCGTGCAGTCAACAAAGCCACCTGCACTTCGGGCGAACCGGTATCGCCTTCAGCACGTTGAAAATCTTTAACAATACCTGCTTTTTTGTCAGCATTAACAGCCATGAAATACTCCAAGAATAATGGGCAATACACCCACAGACGAGA
Organism: uncultured Neisseriales bacterium; assembly: GCA_937871815.1. Taxonomy (GTDB): domain Bacteria; phylum Pseudomonadota; class Gammaproteobacteria; order Burkholderiales; family Aquaspirillaceae; genus Rivihabitans. The sequence goes on along the minus strand of CALMOJ010000246.1, from coordinate 13,728 downwards.
CGCGGCGAGCCGAAACCCCTCCGCGCTTCCCTACCCCAGCAAGGTAAACCCCACCAAGGCAAACTAACGCAATGCGTTGAATAATTTAAGATATCGCTGCACTGGCTAGCAATCGATCTGGCCACAACAAGCCATCGGCACGCACTGCGCCCAAACCGATAAATCGTTTGTCAACTGCGTACAAACGACAGCGGTCGATTATCGCATTTTTTTGTTCAGAATGCACCGCTTGCCCGTGGCAAATCGCATCCACTTCAGCGTCGGTCAAGGTGACTTCGGGCAGGTGCGCCACAAGGATGTCTGGCGGCAAGAGCAAGGCATCGCGGGCTTCTGGTGGGGTAGCTTCCAGTGTCTCCAGCGTCAGCGCGTCGGCCAGCAAAAACCCCGCCGTCGCGGTACGGCGCAAGCCGGCCAAATGCGCCCCACAGCCCATCAGCTTGCCGAGGTCTTCGGCCAAGCTGCGGATATACGTGCCCTTGCTGCACAGCACGTCAATCTCGGCGGTTTCGCCGTCAAATGCCAGCAAGTTAAGCTGGTGCAGGGTGATTTGACGCACTTTTGGCGGCACGACAATGCCTTGGCGGGCGTATTCGTAGAGGGCTTTGCCTTCGTGCTTCAGTGCCGAGTGCATGGGGGCTTGCTGCATCTGCTCACCCAGCAAGCCAACCAAGGCCATACGCAGGGCATCGGCTGAAAATGTGGGTGGCGCGACGGCGGTCAGCGTGCCTTCAAGGTCGCCGGTGGTAGACACCGACCCAAAGCGCACGCTGGCGGTGTAGCGTTTATCGGCATCCAGCAAATACGCAGAGAACTTGGTCGCTTCGCCCAAGCACACCGGCAGCAAGCCCGAAGCCAAGGGGTCGAGTACGCCGGTATGCCCTGCTTTGGCAGCGTGATAATGCCAGCGTGCGGTTTGCAGGGCTTTGTTGCTGGTCATTCCAAAAGGTTTGTCGAGCAACAGCACGCCATCTACCACACGCTTTTTAAAACGCACGGGGGTCATGCGGGGGTCTCGTCGTCATCTTGTTGGGGTAGTAGGGCATCTGCGCGGGCGACTTTGTCAATCAGGCTGCTCATGTGCACACCGCGTTCGATGGATTCGTCGTAGACAAAGTGCAGTTGTGGGGTAGAAAACAGCTTGATGCGCTTGCCCACTTCGTTCCGCAAAAAGCCCGCCGCATGGGTCAGCGCGGCTTGGCTGGCGGCACGTTCTTCTTGGGTTTGGGCAGTCATCACGGTGTAAAACACTTTGGCGTGAGAATAGTCGCGGGTCACTTCGACATCGGTAATCGTGACCCAGCCAATACGTGGGTCTTTCAGCTCAAAGCGAAGAATTTCTGCCAGCTCACGCTGCATTTGTTCGCTGACACGGTCTGACCGTGAAAAATGCTTTTTAGCCATGTTTTAGGCTCCTCAACCGGTTAAGACCGGCAAATGAAAAAGGGTGGGCTGCTGTGCCCACCCTCAAACGACCTAGACGCTTACGTCAAATTACAGCGTGCGGGCCACTTCGACAATTTCAAAGACTTCCAATTGGTCGCCTTCTTGGATGTCGTTGAAGTTCTTCAGCTGCAAGCCGCACTCGTAACCTTGGCGTACTTCCTTGGCATCGTCCTTGAACCGCTTGAGCGAATCCAAGTCACCTTGGTGAACGACCACGTTGTTGCGAATCAGGCGGACAGACGCGCCACGCTTGACGATACCGTCGGTGACCATACAACCGGCAATCGAGCCCACCTTGGAGACGACAAACACCTGGCGAATTTCGACCGTACCGATGATTTGCTCTTTCTTCTCTGGTGCCAACATGCCAGACAGCGCGGAGCGGACTTCATCAATCGCATCGTAAATAATGTTGTAGTAGCGGATTTCCACGTCGTTGTTTTCGGCAACTTTCCGTGCTTGAGCATCGGCACGGATGTTGAAGCCAATCACAATGGCGCGAGAAGCAGCGGCCAAGTTGACGTCGGATTCGGTAATCCCCCCTACGCCAGCGTGCAGAATATTGACGCGCACTTCCTCGGTAGACAGCTTTTGCAAGGAATTGGCCAACGCTTCGCACGAACCTTGAACGTCCGCCTTGACGATAATCGACAGGGTTTGGACTTCGCCTTCGGCCATTTGCGCAAACATGTTTTCCAACTTAGCGGCTTGTTGCTTGGCCAAACGCACATCGCGGAACTTGCCTTGGCGGAACAGGGCGATTTCACGGGCTTTTTTCTCGTCGGTCAGCACCATCACATCTTCGCCTGCCGCAGGGACTTCAGACAGACCCAGCACTTCGACAGGGATAGAAGGACCGGCTTCGTTGATAGGCTTGCCGTTCTCGTCGTTCATCGCACGGACACGACCAAACACGGTACCTGCCAGAACCACATCGCCCTTTTTGAGCGTGCCAGACTGCACCAAGATAGAAGCCACTGCACCGCGACCCTTGTCCAGACGGGCTTCGACCACAATCCCCTTGGCGGGGGTGTCGATGGCGGCGGTCAGCTCAAGCACTTCCGCTTCCAGCAAGATGGCTTCGAGCAGGCCGTCAATGTTGGTGCCTTGTTTTGCCGAGACTTCGACAAACTGGGTGTTGCCACCCCAATCGTCAGGCACAACGCCGTTGGCCACCAATTCTTGGCGCACGCGCTCAAGGTTGGCACCGGGCTTATCAATCTTGTTCACCGCCACCACGATAGGCACGTTGGCGGCTTTCGCATGGTGAATCGCTTCGATGGTTTGCGGCATCACACCATCATCGGCAGCTACGACCAGCACCACAATGTCGGTGGCTTTTGCACCACGCGCCCGCATCGCGGTAAACGCTTCGTGACCTGGGGTGTCGAGGAAGGTAATCATGCCGCGTGGGGTATCAACGTGATACGCACCGATATGCTGGGTAATCCCACCGGCTTCGCCTGCAGCCACTTTGGCGCGGCGAATATAATCCAACAGCGAGGTTTTACCGTGGTCAACGTGACCCATGACGGTCACAACGGGTGCGCGGTCAACTTGGAGGCTCTCGTGGTGTTCGCCGTCGGAGTCGTCTAGATAGGATTCTGGATCGTCCAGCTTAGCGGGCTTGGCCACATGACCCAGTTCTTCCACCACAATCATGGCGGTTTCTTGGTCGAGCACTTGGTTAATCGTGACCATCATGCCCATCTTCATCAGGGCTTTGATCACTTCAACTGCCTTGATGGCCATTTTGTGGGCGAGGTCAGCCACGCTAATGGTTTCAGGCACGAGGACTTCGTGGACAATCGGATCCGTCGGGGCTTGGAATTGATGTGCGCCTTGGGCTTGTTTGCCCTTGCCGCCTTTTTTGCTCTTCCAGTCGCTACGGGAATCCGAGCCGCCTTTACCTTTAAGGCCGCCACCACGTTTCTTTTGACCATCGCTCCAACTGTCGCGCCCACCGGCGTTGCCGCCCTTTTTAGGACGCGCATCGCCGCCGCCAGCTGGTTTATTGGCTGGGCTTGGGGCGGCGGCAGCGGGTGCGCCACCCGCAGCAGGACGCACCGCAGGACGGGCTGTTGCCGCAGGACGTGCCGCGCCGGTACCGGCGGGTTTGTGCAGAATGGCACCGTGCTCAGGCTTTGGTGTGCGTGCGGCGGCTGCAATAGCGGGTGCGGCAGCGGCTTGACTCGCGGCCACTTGGCGGGCAACGGCATCGGCTTCTGCTTGCTGGCGGGCCGCAATACGGCGTGCTTCGCGGGCTTCACGTTCCCGAATCAGGGCATCTTGGGCTTCGCGTAATTTTTTCTGACGTTGGGCTTCTTGCTCACGCACGGCCAAATCTTCGTCCGACAAAATCGAGACAGGGCGCGGGGCGGGTGCATCTTTGTCAGGCTCAATCCGTGCCAACTCGGCCTTGCTCGGCTTAGGCGGTTGGCGCGGCGCGTTGTTTTGGGGCTTGTTTTGCCCTTGACCTTGACGCGCACCACCGGCATTGGGTCGGCTACCCGCAGCAGGACGTGCAGCAGGCTTTGCCGCGACCGCAGCAGCAGGCTTCGGTGCTTCAGGTGCTTTTTCGGCGACAGGCGCAGCAGGGGCGGCAGCAACGACAGGGGCTTCGGCCACAGCCACAACCACAGGCTCAGCGGCAACGACAGGTGTCGTCTCGGCAGGGGTCACTGCGGCCACAGGCTCAGGGGTGACAACGGGTGTCGGTGTAGGCTCGGTCACGGCGATGCTTTCGGCAGCAGGGGCTGCGACGGGGGCGGGTTGCGCCGCAACAAGCGCGTCGGGCAGAACGACCACGCGCTTTTTCCGCACTTCTACTTGAATTGTGCGGGACTTGCCGGTGCTGTCTGATTTTCGAATTTCGCTGGTTTCTTTGCGCTGAAGGGTGATGCGGTTATCTACCGTGCCACCGTGCGCGACACGCAAGTGGTTGCGCAACGCCGTTTTATCTTGCTCGGAAAGGGCATCTTCGCTGGATGACTTGCTGACACCCGCCGCCCGAAGCTGTTCCAACAGCTGTTCTGGCTGGAGATTCAGTTCACTGGCAAATTGTTTTACATTTGTTTCAAGCATTCGCGTTCCTAATTATTCCTAATTCGTACCCTGGTTTCAGCCATGGGCGGGGGTTTGCCCGCCCTGTGGAGCAATCACTTACTCGCTGAACCAGTGCTCGCGTGCTTTCATGATGAGCGTTTTGGCCTCTTCGGCTTCCATGCTAGTCATTTCCACCAAGTCGTCCACCGCCAAATCGGCGAGGTCGTCGCGGGTGGTGATGCCATGGTCGGCGAGCGTGCGGACAGTAGCGGCATCAACGCCATCTAGAGATTTGAGGTCGTCAGAGACGGTCTCGACTTTTTCTTCCGATACAATGGCTTGCGTTAACAAGGCACTGCGTGCGCGGCTACGCAATTCGTTAACGATATCCTCGTTGAGCGCAGGAATCTCGAGCATTTCTGCCAGCGGCACATAGGCCACTTCTTCGAGTGTGGTAAAGCCTTCGGTGACCAAAATTTCGGCCAATTCATCGTCCACGCCGAGCTTGTCAATAAACAGGCTGCGGAGTCCTTCGATTTCACCTTCTTGTTTTTTCTGGGCTTCTTCAACCGACATGATGTTAATCAGCCAGCCGGTCAGCTCAGAAGCCAAGCGTACGTTTTGACCGCCGCGACCAATCACCAAGGGCAATTGGTCTTCTTCGACGACCACATCCATGCTGTGACGATCTTCGTCTACCAAGATGCGTTGCACTTCGGCAGGGGACAGCGCGTTGATGACATAGGTAGCCGGTTCTGGCGACCACAGCACGATGTCAACACGTTCGCCGCCGAGTTCGCCGGTGACGGCCTGAACGCGTGAGCCACGCATCCCGATGCACGTCCCTTGAGGGTCGATGCGGGGGTCGTGGGCTTTAACGGCCATTTTGGCGCGGCTACCTGGGTCGCGGGCAACGCCTTTGATTTCCAGTAGGCCTTCGTCAATTTCGGGGACTTCTAGCTCAAACAGCCGCTTTACAAAGTCAGGCGCGGTGCGTGACAAGATAAGTTGCGGCCCGCGGCCTTGGTAATCGACGCGCAGCAAGAAAGCCCGCACGCGGTCACCCGAGCGGAGGTTTTCTTTGGGAATCATTTGGTCACGCGGGAGGAGACCTTCGAGCTTGTTGTTGATTTCGATAATGGCACTGCCACGCTCTAGGCGTTTAATGGTGCCGGTTACCAAAAATTCGTCACGGTCGAGGAAGTCGTTAAGGACTTGCTCGCGCTCGGCATCGCGGATTTTTTGCAGAATCACTTGCTTGGCAGTTTGTGCGCCGATGCGCCCAAATTCGACGGCTTCCATGGGTTCTTCGTAAAAATCACCCACAGCCATATGAACATGGCGGTCGTCACGGTCGCTGACCGCGATTTGGCGCGAAGGAAATTCGTGGTCGTTGTCTTCGACCAGTTGCCAGCAACGGAAAGAACGGGTTTCCCCGCTATGGCGGTCAATTTCAACGCGCACATCAATATCGTCTTGGTTAAATTTCTTTTTTGTCGCCGAAGCCAGCGCTTGTTCTAGTGCGCTAAATACAATTTCTTTGCTGACGTTTTTTTCGTGTGCCAGCGCATCCACTAACTGCAAAATCTCACGACTCATTTACATCCTCCACGCGGGCGGCTATCTGACCTGCCGCCCTTTTTTATGCCTGTGCCGACAAGCCGAGATGGTTAAATTTCAGGCTCCAGCCGTGCTTTGTCGATGCTAGACAGCGGAATACTGACGCGCTTGCCTTCCACCTCTAGCTGCACAGCCCCATCCTCAAAGCCCAACATACGCCCAGCGAAGTTTTTCCGACCTTCAAGCGGGAGGCGTGTTTTGATTTTGGCGTTTTGACCGGCAAAACGCACAAAATCGGCTTCTTTTTTCAGGGGACGGTCTAGGCCAGGCGAGGACACCTCAAGGCGGTCGTAATCAATATTTTCAACCATAAACAAACGGCTTAGGTGATTGCTAACCAGCACGCAATCTTCCACCGTAATGCCTTCGGGCTTGTCCATAAACAAGCGGAACCCGCCCGACCGGGTCAGCTCAAGGTCAACAAATTCATACCCCAGCCCGGCGAGCGTGTTTTCGAGCAACACGCGAACATCCATATCATTCATTCCACAAATAAAAAATGGGCAAAACGCCCATACTGAATGGCGGCAATGATAACAGAGCTTGGGCGGAAAAAGAAACTGTTTGACCGCTGTCAAGAGAGCCGCCGCATCCCGTCTAAACCGCATAAAATAGCGAAAATTTCCCGCGAAAGACCGCACGATGCTGCTGCTGATTTCCCCCGCCAAAACGCTAGACGACACCCCGTTTACCCGCGCCCTGCCCTGCACCCAGCCCGCCTTTACCGCCCAGTCGCACGCCTTGGTGACGCTGTTGGCCGACTATAGCCCTGACGCACTCAGCAGCTTGATGGGGATAAGCCCCGCCTTGGCCGCGCTCAATGCCCAGCGTTTCGCCCAATTCCAGCTTCCGTTTACGGCGGACAACGCCAAGCCCGCGCTCTTTACCTTTATGGGCGATGTCTACGAGGGGCTGGCGGCAGCAGATTTATCCGATGCAGCAGTGAGATGGCTGCAAGACCACTTGCGGATTTTGTCGGGCTTATATGGCCTGCTGCGCCCCTTGGACTATATGCAGCCCTACCGGCTTGAAATGGGCACGCGTCTGCCCACCCCCAGCGGCACCAGCCTTTATGCTTTTTGGGGCGACCAACTGACCACGGCGGTCAATACCCTATTAGAAGCCCATCCCCAGCCCGCGCTGATTAACCTCGCCAGCAACGAATACCTTAAAGCCCTGCAAACCAAAAAACTCCGCGCCCCCTTGGTCACCCCTGTTTTTCAGGATGAGAAGAACGGCAGTTATAAGGTGATTAGCTTTTACGCCAAACGGGCGCGGGGTCTGATGACGCGCTTTGCTGCCGAGCACGGCATTGACCGCCCAGAAGGGCTGCGTGACTTTGCCGCCGAGGGCTACCGCTTTGTGCCCGAGGGCAGCGATGACCACACCTTGTTGTTTAGACGGGCGGCTGAAGCAGCGCCCTCTGCCCTACCTCAACCGTCGGAGGCTTAAGCTTGCCCCGCGTGAGGTGGTTTATCCGCTTGGCTTTGCTGGCTCGCTTGCCTCTTGCTTGCCCACCAAGCAGGATGCTGGCAGCGGTCTTAGGCTGCGTGGCGGCGGGCAGCGTGCTCACCGCCCATGCCCAGCCGATTTACCGCTATGTCGATGAGTTCGGCAATGTCACCTACGCCAATACCCCGATGCGCGGCGGCAAAGCCCTCAAGCCGCTGACCCGCCCCGCGTCCGCCCCCCGCCCTGCTTCGCCGCCCTCTGCGGGCAAGCACGCCACCCCGTCTGCTGTGCCGCTCCCCAGAACGCCCCTCGTGCCGCCCCTTCCGCTGCCCGCCCCCAACGGCTTCCCCTCGGTCGACCACGCCACCCAAAAGCACCGCGACACCGGCCGCCGCCGCATTCTGGAAGACGAGCTCAACAACGAGCAACGCGCTCTGCAAGAAGCCCAGCGGCAGGTGCAGGAGGCCGCAGGCGATGCCAAAGCCACCGCCCGTTTGCGGCTGCTGCGAGACAGCGTGACCGAGCGCGAAAAAAACATCGAAGCCTTGCGCCGTGAGCTGCGTCGCGCCAACTAAGAACCTGCTCAAAGTCTGCGAAACTCGGGTGATCCTGCGTTGAAATGCCCCGAAAAATACGCATTGACCGTGTGTCAACTCCGTTTTTTCGGTTCATTTCGCCTTGGCTGACCCTTCGTTCGCGAGATCGTAAACATCTTGAATGGCGCGGGGGTTGCCAAGGGGAAATGCACAAAAAATCGCAATCGCTGCTGTGCTTGCTTGTATTCCCCTTCGGTGGAGGGAATACAACAGGTGACGGCTTGACCGACCCCATCGTTCGCCAGCCCGCAAACAGATTCCAAGCAAGCGCACCGTCTTGGTGCTACACCACGGCCATGCACCGTAACAGTGCGCACATCTTCACCCGTCGCCTTAACTGCCCCGCTTTAGCGTCGCGCTTTGTGGGTGGCGCACTTATTGCTCAATCTCTGTTTTCACCCCTCACAAGCCGAATAAACCATGCCATATCTTGCTTTTGCCGGACTGGAGCTGCTCGAAACTGCCACCTTGGCGGTAGATGCCAAGGGCGCGATTCGCTATGTGAACCCCGCCAGCGAAAACCTACTGGCGTTGGGCGAAAAAGAACTGCTCCGCCACACCTTGGGGTCGTTGTTTCAAGAAGAAGGCACGCTGCTGGCAGGGCTGAACGCCGCGCTGCAACACAACGTCAACTTTACCGAGCACGGCTTAACACTCACCACCAACAACCAAACCGCGCTGCAAGTGCTGTGCAGCGTCACCCCCATTGACGTAGCAGGCTGCGCCGCCCTGATTGAGCTGCGCCCTATCGCCCAGCAGCTCAAAATCGCCAAAGAAGAACGCCTGTTGGTGCAGCAAGCCGCCAACCGCGAACTCATCCGCAACCTCGCCCACGAAATCAAAAACCCCCTCGGCGGCATTCGCGGCGCGGCACAGCTTTTGGCGCATGAGCTAGAAGACCGCCCCGAGCTCAACGAATACCTCGAAGTCATCACCCACGAAGCCGTGCGTCTGCAACAGTTGCTCGACCGACTACTCGCCCCCAATCGCAAACATGTCTTGGGCGAAGTCAACATCCACGAAGTGCTAGAGCGCGTGCGCAGCGTGGCACTGGCCGAATACCCACAGGGTGTCGCCATTCGCCGCGACTACGACACCAGCTTGCCCATGCTGACCGCCGACCGCGAACAGCTTATCCAAATCGTGCTGAACATCGTGCGCAACGCCATCCAAGCCATGAAAGGGCAGGGTCATATTATTTTGCGCACCCGCGTGGCCCGCCAAGTCACCTTGACCCGTAAGCGTCACCAACTCGCCCTGATGCTGCAAATTGAAGACAACGGCCCGGGCATTCCTGCCGAGCTGAAAGAACACGTTTTTTACCCCCTCGTCACCGGACGCGCCGAAGGCACAGGTTTGGGGCTGACCATCGCCCAGACCTTTGTCCACCAGCACGGTGGCACCATCGAATTCGACTCACACCCCGGCTACACCTGCTTTACTGTGCTGCTGCCCTTCGGAGAGAAAAAAGCATGACAACCCCTGCTGTCTGGATTATTGACGACGACAAATCAATCCGTTGGGTTCTCGAAAAAGCGATGACGCGGGCGGGTATTGCCCACCTCAGCTTTTCTAACGCCGACGATGCCCTCAACGCCCTCTACGATGCCACGCCCAAAGTGATTTTGAGCGACATCCGTATGCCCGGCACCGATGGGCTGAAGTTTCTCTCGCGGATTAAAGCCGACCATCCCACCCTGCCGGTCATCATCATGACCGCCCACTCTGACCTTGATTCGGCGGTTGCCGCGTTTCAGGGCGGTGCGTTTGAATACCTGCCCAAGCCCTTCGACATCGACCACGCCGTCCAGTTGGTCGAACGTGCCTTGGGCGAAGCCACCCGTGACACGCTCAACCCCGACGCAGAGGACGCCGTGCCGGTGATGCTGGGCCAAGCCCCCGCCATGCAGGACGTGTTTCGCGCCATTGGCCGGCTGTCGCAGTCGTCCGTCACCGTACTGATTACCGGCGAATCGGGCAGCGGCAAAGAGCTGGTCGCCCACGCGCTGCACCGCCATTCCAGCCGCGCGGGCAAAGCGTTTGTCGCGATTAACACCGCTGCCATCCCCCGCGATTTGCTGGAAAGCGAACTGTTTGGCCACGAGCGTGGCTCGTTTACCGGCGCGAGTACCCAGCGGCGGGGACGGTTTGAAGAAACCGAAGGCGGCACGCTGTTTTTGGATGAAATTGGCGACATGCCCACCGAGCTGCAAACCCGCTTGCTGCGTGTCTTGTCGGATGGGATTTTTTACCGTGTGGGCGGGCATCAGCCGATTAAAGCCAATGTGCGGGTGATTGCCGCCACCCACCAAAACCTCGAAGAGCGGGTGCGGCAGGGCTTGTTTCGGGAGGACTTGTTCCACCGGCTCAACGTTATCCGGCTGCGCTTGCCGCCGCTGCGTGAACGGCAAGAAGACATCCCACTTTTGGCGCGTCATTTCTTGTTTAAGAGTGCCCAGCAGCTGGGGGTGGAAGCCAAGCGGCTGTCGGATACCGCGATGGACGCGCTAAAAAGCTACCCTTTCCCCGGCAACGTGCGGCAGCTTGAAAACATCTGCCACTGGCTGACGGTGATGGCCCCGGGGCAAAACATTGAGCCGGGCGATTTGCCGCCAGAAATGAAAGAAACGCCCACCCTTGCCACGCCCGCTGTGCCGCTGTTTACCGACTGGGCCGGCGCACTGGAGCAAACCGCCCGCGCCCAACTTAAACGCGGTGAAACGGGGATTATTGACGCGCTAACCCGTGAATTTGAATCCACCCTGATTCGCACCGCCCTCGCCCACACCCACGGTCGGCGAGTAGAGGCGGCGAGCTTGCTGGGCTTGGGGCGCAATACCCTGACCCGCAAAATTCAGGAGCTGGAAATGGACGTGGGGCGCGAAGAGGAATCGGCGGCGTGACATCCTCCCCTGCTTGAAAGCAGGGGAGGCGTTAAAGCATCACCCCAAACCGCGCCAGTAGCGGGCGCATGGCCAAATAGCCGCCCGCCGTCACCGCCGCCGACACGGCCAAGCTCAGCCCAAATCCCCATCCCTGCTTAATCAGCAGCGGCAGCAGCACAAACAGCAACAGCGAGGGCAGCACCAGCCAAAAAATTTGGGTGGAGAGCGTGGCAATCTCGCTGGCGGCGGTGCCTTCCACATGCAGCCAAATAAACGCCAGCAGCGAAGTCAGCGGCAGCGAAGCCAGCAAGGCGGCCAAGCCGCTGTTGCGCTTACTCAGCTCGGTAATGGCGACAATCAACAGCGCGGAAATCAAAACTTTGAAGGCGTAATAGACCATGGGGCGGCGTGTCCTGTAGGGGGTGAATGACGATGGCGGGGCAGGATAACGCATCTGGTGTCGCCGGTGGGGCGGGGCAGCACGCCCCCCCCGTAGGTCGGGCTTCAGCCCGATGTCGCCACCCGTCCCACGGCCACGGGGTGGCGGTGGTGGGCGGTGTTGCTGCGGCGATGTCGGGTTAAAACCCGACCTACCCCCCCACCGTAGGTCGGGCTTCAGCCCGATGTCGCCTATACCCCACGGCCACGGCACGGCAGCCCCCTCGATGGGGCTTTTATTTTGCCGCGCAGAACCCACACGACAAGCCCTGTCGCCCCTCTCCTCTACACTGGCGGTGTGGCATCCCCTCTCGCCGTAGCACGCAAAGCAACTTTCCACCGCGCTAAACCAGAATGGATGGCATAAACTCTCCCGCAAATTCCTGTTATGAGGCCACCCTATGTTTCCCCTTCAACGCCATCTCTGTGCTGCCCAACCCACGCTGCACGCGCTGTTTGGCCGCTACGCCTTCCCCACCGAAAAACTAGACCAATTGGCCGCCCAAGCCGAGCACTTTGTGGTGCGCGTGCCGGTGGTGGGGTCGTTTAGTGCGGGCAAATCCACCCTGCTCAATGCCCTGCTGGGTGAACGCCTGCTGGGCGTGGGGGTGGACCCCGAAACCAGCGTGCCTGCCGAATTGCGCTATGCCGCCGCGCCGCGCTATCTGGCGCAATATGCCGATGGCCGCACCGTGCCGCTGACCGCCGAGCACGTACAGCACAATGCCGACCACTTGGCCGACCTCCGCCCCGATGGCTATTTGCAGGTTGGCGTACCCGCCGAGCGACTCGCCGCGCTGCCCCATTTGTGCTTGGTCGATATGCCCGGCTGGGGCGCGGGGTCAGAAAACCACGGCAAGGCGATTGGCGGCTATGTGTGGCGCAGCTTGGCCTATTGCGTGGTGGTCAGTGCCGAAGAAGGCTGCCTGCATGATTCGCTTAAAACCGCGCTGGCAGAGCTGAAACTCGACACCATGCCGGTGATTGTGATTATCACCAAAGCCGACAAAAAGCCCGCCGCCGAAATTGATCAAGTGATGGCGCAGGTCGGCGAGGCCGTCAGAAAAATCATCGGCGACACGCTGCTGGCCGTGGTGTCCACCACCGCAGGGCGCAAGGTCAATATTGACGCATGGTTCACCGCCCTGACCGCGCTGGAAGCCAAGGCCGAAACAATTTTTACCCACGCCGTCGCCCGTCCTTGGGCGGAAACCTTGCAGCTTTTTGATCAGCGGCTGACCACGCTGCAGAACCCCGACAAAATGGATGCCGAGAAAATCCGCTTGGCGCAAGAAGAAGTCCGCCAAAAGATGGTGGCGTTCAACGACACGCACCGTCACCAAACCCAGAAGCTGGCCGCCCAAGCCGAGGCCGCCTTACCGGCAATTGTGCAGGGGGTGGAGAACCGCTTGACCGCCCAGCTCGACAGCCTGACCCGTGCCGCTTTGGACGGGGGCAGCGTCAATGGCCAGATTGCCGAAGCCGTGCGGCTGGGCATTACCGAGGGGCTGCACTATGAATTTGAATCCAAAGTGCAAGCGTATTTGAAGGGCGTGAGTGACAGCCTGCCCAGCTATACCATGCCCAATCTGGTGCTGGATGCGTCGGGGGTGTCGGAAGGCGTGGCCTCTGAGGCGGTGAGCGGGGTGGGGAAATTTGTAGCCAATGTGTTGGTGCATGGCTTGCTGAGCAAATTCCCCGTGCTGAAGGTGTTGACACCGGTGGTGGATACTTTGATTAACGCGCTGTTTGGCAGCAAAGCACCGGCGGAATCGGCTGCCGCCCAAGCCGCCGAGCGCAGCGACCACGCCCGCCGCCACCTTCGCCACACGGTCTTCCCCGAGGTGTTGAGCCACGTTCGCCGCCATGTGGGCGACCACCTCAGCCGCTATGTCCGCGAGCTGAACGCCCAGACCGCCGCCGAGGTGCAAGCGCAGTCCGACCTTCACCAAGCCACGCTGGCCACGCTGCAAGCCGAGCAGGCCGAGGGCGAAGCCGCCTTTGCCGCCAAATGCGTGCAGTACCGCGCCGACCAAGCCACGCTGCAGCAGTTGCTGGCCCCTGTGCGGCTGGCACTGGCTTCGTAGGTCGGGCTTCAGCCCGATGCCGCCACCCGTCCCATCCCCACGGGGTGGCGGCGGTGGGCGGCGTTGCTGCAGCGATGTCGGGTTGAAACCCGACCTACCCGCCGATGTCGCCACCCGTCCCACGGCCACGGGGCGGCGGTGGTGGGCTACGTCACTGCGGCG
>CALMOJ010000245.1 GCA_937871815.1 uncultured Neisseriales bacterium | reverse complement strand
GGGGTTTGGCTGCTGTTTACGGTCTGGGAAACGTGGGGGTTTCTGCGTTGAAATGGCTTTGTTGCACAAATCCATCTCCGCTTGAGTTCCCCCTTGCCCTAAACGGATTTATGCCACGCCGACTGTCACAGGTGTACCGAGGTGGGTGAAGCGATTTAGTCGTGCAGCACGCACTTGCCGCTCTGCCACCTGTCGGCCAAAGTCTCGTGCCATCACGCGCTCGTCGAGCAGCTTGAAGCAATGCCTCTTGGTTTCCACCAGACTCCTGCGGCTGTGGGGTCAGTTTTGCTTTTAACGGCAAATTATTTTATGTGAATTTTTCTTTTTTGTTATTTTTATGAATTAGAACAATCCAATATTTGTTTTTTATGTTAATTTCCTTAATCGCAACTGCGTTAGTCTATTTTTATTGGCTGACACGACGGAGAGTATGAGGATGGGCATGGGGCAACGATTAAAAGACAGGGAGGCGTTTGGAAAGCTTCAGACCGATGCCGATGGAAATGTGCTTGGGCGACATTTATTGATTGACCACATGATTGACGTGGCCGCCTGTTTTTGTCGGCTAAGCCATTGTCACGCCATCCGGCGGGCTCTAGAGCGCAGTGCAGGGCGTGCGTTGGACGAGCAAGACATTTCCCGCCTCGCTGTATTGGCCTTTCTACACGACATCGGCAAGGCGAATAGCGGATTTCAGGCCAAACGTTGGAAAAACAAAATCCCAGCCAGCTGGCCCGTACCGATTACGGCAGGGCATGGTGTTGAGGTTATCAAATTATTTGAAGTCTCTTCAGCGGCGCAGGCTATCGAGCCGCTAATTGAGCAAGTCTGCACTTGGGGTGATGCCGCCGACGCATTAATGATAGCAAGCGTTAGTCATCATGGCCAGCCGATCAAAAGCGCACTGGGTGTCAGCGCAAGCATCTGGCAATCTCACCACGAAAAATACGATCCTGCGGTGATTTTGAAAGAAATTGCAGCGCGTGCACCCTTGCTCTATCCGCGTGCATTTGAAGCTAAGGGGCAAGCATTGCCGGATGCCCCTGCTTTCGGGCATCTGTTTACGGGTCTGGTTCAATTGGCTGACTGGTTGGGCTCGGATACCCGATTCTTTACGTTTGCAGAATCAGGTGAAAATCGTGCAGAAACGGCTGCCAGTATGGCTGATAAAGCGATTACCACGCTTGGTTTAGAGGTTGAAGACTGGCGGGAGAAACTTGTCGCTATCGCCCCCAATTTTCCTGAAATTTTCGGCGGTTTCGCGCCTCGACCGATTCAGGCGGCAATGCGTGATAACGGGTTTGGCCCATTACTTATTCTTGAATCTGAAACCGGCAGCGGCAAAACCGAGGCCGCTTTATGGCGTTATGTCCATCTGTTTCAAGCAGGGTTGGTGGACAGCCTTTATTTTGCTTTGCCGACACGGGTGGCGGCTACGCAGCTCTATAACCGCGTGCAGGCAACCCTGAAACGCTTATGGCCAGATAACCCACCCCTCGCCTTGCGTGCCTTACCTGGCTACGTTGCCGCCGATGGTGAAGAGGCCAAGGCGCTGCCGGATTTCAAGGTTCAATGGAGCGATTCCCCAGACGACCAAAAAGCCCACCAACGTTGGGCTGCAGAAAATTCCAAACGCTTTCTTGCTGCACCAGTGGCGGTCGGTACCATCGATCAAGCCCTACTAGGGGCTTTGCAGGTTCGACATGCCCATCTGCGCTACGCCACCCTTGCCCGCAGCTTGCTGGTCGTCGATGAAGTTCATGCTTCTGATGCCTACATGACGGTACTGTTGGCGCGTCTGCTGAAAACCCACCTGAATTGCGGTGGCCAAGCCCTGCTCCTATCTGCCACCTTGGGCTCCAGTGCACGCAACCGTTATTTGGCACTCGCTCCTGAATCTCAATCCAAGCCACCAAAAAACATGTGCTTTGATGCCGCTTGTGCTGTGCCCTACCCTGCAATTTCCGATCGAAATGGCATTCGAACCGTGCTAGGAACGGGGCAATCTAAGCAAGTGCGCTGGGCGACCAGAGACCTTATCGCCTCGCCCGAGCACGTTGCTGAATTGGCGATAGCGGCGGCTCAACAAGGTGCCAAGGTACTGATTATTCGGAACACCGTCCCCGCCGCCATCGCCACCCTAGAAGCACTAGAAAAGCGGGTTCCTGACCTCGCTTGGTTGTTCAGCGTGAAGGGTGTAAGAACGCTGCACCACAGCCGCTTCAGCCGTCAGGATCGCCCGCAACTGGATGCCGCCATCGAAACCCAGCTTGGCAAGGCTAGGCCAGAGGGTGCGTTAATCGTCGTCGGGACTCAAACGCTGGAACAAAGCCTAGATATTGATGCTGATTTCCTTATTACAGACTTGTGCCCCATGGATGTGCTGCTACAGCGAATCGGTCGCCTGCACCGCCACACCAACACACGCCCCAAGGCATTTGAAGCAGCCCAAGTTTCGGTGCTTACACCATCAGGCAATGACCTGACACCTATGTTGACGCGACCCCAGCACGGTCTTGGTCGTTTCCATAATGGCGGCGGGGTGTATGACGACCTGAGTATTCTGGAGGCCACGCGATTACTGATTGATGAGCGGCCTGAGGTGCGTATTCCCGACGACAACCGCTATCTGGTCGAAGCCGCAACCCATTCTGATAGATTGCACGCATTGCAAGCGCGACAAGGCGAAGCTTGGAAAAATCTCGCGCAAAAAATTGAGGGCGATACCTGTGCCCAAAAAACATTGGGGCATCTGCACGCACTCAATGTTGAGCAGGTTTTCGGCGAGGTTGAGTTTCCTCGTGACGTACAGGTTGCCACCCGACTTGGCGCACAGGATCGCGTGGTTAACTTTAATCTCAGCCAACTAGGACCCTTTGGCTTTCCGCTTAAAACGCTGCCGATACGCCATTACCTGTTGCCCAAGGGCTTGTCGCCTGATGCCGAGCCAAGCGTTATTTTGCAGCAAGATAATTGCACGACCTTCCAACTGGGAGATGCTATTTTTCGCTATAGCCGCCTAGGGCTGGAACGCCTCAAAGACGAATAAAAACCCGCTGGAGACTTGCCGTGACACTGCGCTACAACTTGCTAGATGAACCGCTTATCCGTACCCGACTGGTGGCGGGCGGGCAGCCCCAATCCTTCAGTTTGCCTGCTCTGCTGGCGGCCTTGGGTCGGGACGAGATACGCGACTTTCCCGCCCTGCGTCCGCACCAGCGTCACCCATGGCACGCTTTTTTGGTGCAACTGGCTGCTATGGCATTACACCATGCGGATCGGGATGCCATTTTCGAAAGCGAGCAGGCGTGGAAAGACGCTTTGCTGGCACTGACGCCAGATGATCAGGACGGTGCGGCTTGGTGCCTGATTTCGCCCCATGATAGACCGGCGTTTATGCAGGCTCCTGTGCCTAGCGGTGCAGTTGGCAGCTGGAAAAACAGGCTAAGTGCCGCCGATGAACTGGATATGTTGGTGACTTCAAAAAATCACGACCTCAAAGCCGCAAGGATGCGACAAGCGGAAGTCGATGATTGGCTGATGGCTTTGGTGAGTTTGCAGACGCAGGAAGGCTTTTTAGGGGCGGGTAATTACGGCATTTCTCGTATGAACGGTGGCTTTGCCAGTCGTCCCGCAATTGGTGTGCTACCTCAAGGTTACTGGGGAAAGCGTTGGTGTAGAGATGTTTTGATCTTGTTGGCGCATCGTGAAGAGATTGCCGAACAGCAAGGCTTGCAGAGCGAGGGAGGGGTTGGCCTGCTGTGGCTTGAGCCGTGGAGTGGTGAAAACAGCCGAGCTTTTGCCTCATTGGATCCCTTTTACGTTGAGATATGTCGCCGCATTCGGCTGGGGTGTGCTGATGGGGCGCACGCAATTTTTGCCATTAGCACTGGTAGCAAAACAGCACACATTGAGGCTAAGGCGCGAAATGGTATGACTGGCGACCCTTGGACACCTGTTGATACGGCTGCAGGGAAAGCACTGACGATTAACGCAGAGGGATTTCACTATCGGTTGGCTGCTGAGTTGCTCTTTGGTAGCAAATATCGTCGCTCGATTGCGCAGGTTCCCGATGCGGGCGATGGCTCAAATGGCCTCGTTGTGCTTGCCCAAGGCGTGACACGGGGGCAGGGCAAAACGGAGGGGTATCACGAGCGCCGTATTCCTATTTCCCCCAAGGCTCGGCAGTTGCTGATTCAAAAGCAGACCGATCGCCTCGCAAAAGTTGCTGGGGAACGGGTTTATGCAATTAGCCAAATACGCAATGTGCTCTGGACTGCATTGGCAGCTTTGTTTGATCAGGGCGCAGCAAAAGATAAGTTCTCCGATAGTGCAAAAAACAAAGCGAGTGATTTTGTAAAACCCTTCGAACAAGCCGAAGACATTCGATTTTTCGACGCATTAAACGATCAAATCGAATCCGACCAGCCAGAAGCGGAGCATTTGCAGTGGCTGCTGTCCATGGTGTCCTCTGCCGAAGCCATCCTAAAAAATGCGTTCACCGCTGGGCCACAATGTGGTGAGCAGCGTTACCGCGCCCAAGCGGCGGCACTCTCTCGTTTTCATGGTGGTTTACGAAGCACAAAAAAACCACCAGTACCAATACTTGCCGAGTATTACCGCCAACAGTCCCTCCCCAAGGAGCTTGCCCATGAGCAGCCATGATGCCGAACTGCGGGGTCAGCCCCTGCCTGAAACGAATGCAAACCCAAGGCAGGAAAACCCCATTTCAAAATTGGCTCGCATCATCACCCAAGCGGCACGTTTTAAGGGCGATGCCCATGCACTGGATAACGGTGAACATGCTGCATTGGCGCGACTCGACCCCGATGCCGAATTGCGGCCACACCAAATTGCTGCCCTGTCGCGAGCTTTGGTCTATGCGGACTTGTCACCCGAAACATGGCAGCCAGACACTTGGCAACGTTGGGGGCTCGTTGCCCACGGCATGGCGCTGGCGGGGCACGATGGCAGCCAAAAGCTGGGTCAACAACTGAGTGATGCCCAGATTTCAGAGCCACGGGTCACTAAGCTGCTGACCGCCCGCGATGATGCTTTTCGCCAGCTTCTCCCTCGCCTTCTGCGCCTATTGGCCAGCAAAGGTAAAGCCCCTAATTGGTTTGATTTGGGCGGTCTGGTGCTTAACCAAGGGCACAACGAGGCCGCTGCCGAAGCCATACGACTACGCATTGCCGGCAGTTTCTTTTCTGCCGAAGCCAAGAAACCCAAGCACTAACCCATCTACAGGAGCCTGACCATGCAAATCCCACGCTTTATTCAAATTCATACCCTGCACACCTATCCGGCGGCACTGCTGAATCGTGACGACGCTGGACTTGCCAAACGGCTACCCTTGGGCGATGCCGTCCGTACCCGTATTTCTTCCCAGTGCCTGAAGCGGCATTGGCGGGTGACGGAAGATAATTTTTCTTTATCACGTCTTGATGTGCCGATGGCTATTCGCTCGCGCGGGACACTTGAATTGATTGCTAAACGCCTACAGGAAAAGGGTCTGACGGCCTCGCTGGCACAGGCGGCAGCCGAGGCTTTGCGGGAGGCTGGGCTACTGGATAAAGGCGGCAAGGACAAAAAAGGGGAGGAAGCTTTAAAAACGGGGCAAGCCGTCTTGTTGGGTAAGCCAGAAATTGATTACCTCGTGAACCGCTGTGCTGAACTGGCGGCTAATGACGCAGACGAAAAGACGCTCAAGGCGGCGATTAGCGAATGGCTGAAGGGTAAGGACGAAAAGAAAAATATCGAAGCCTTGAAACATGGCAGCGGTTTAGAGTCGGCTCTGTTTGGTCGCATGGTGACTTCCGACGTACTGACCAGTCGTGATGCAGCGGTTTACGTCGCTCACG
>CALMOJ010000244.1 GCA_937871815.1 uncultured Neisseriales bacterium | reverse complement strand
AAGGAATCGCGTATGGCAGCTTATAAAACCTATATTGTCGGCGGCGCAGTGCGTGACCGCTTATTGCAGCTTCCGGTGAAAGACCGCGACTGGGTGGTGGTGGGCGCAACGCCAGAACAATTGGTCGCGGAAGGCTTTCGTCCCGTGGGGCGGGATTTTCCGGTGTTTTTGCATCCCCATAGCCACGAGGAGTACGCACTTGCCCGTACCGAGCGCAAAACCGCGCCGGGCTACCACGGCTTTGTCTTCCATGCCGATGTGGCGATTACCTTAGAGCAAGACCTCGCCCGCCGTGATTTGACTGTGAATGCGATGGCGGAAGGGGCGGATGGCGTGTTGGTTGACCCCTTTAATGGCTTGGCTGATTTGCAGGCCGGCGTGTTGCGCCATGTCAGTCCTGCGTTTGCCGAAGACCCTGTGCGGATTTTGCGGGTGGCGCGGTTTGCCGCACGGTTTGGCTTTGCTGTCGCTGAAGAGACGCAAGCCCTGATGAAGGGGATGGTGGCTGCAGGGGAGGTCGATGCCCTTGTGCCCGAGCGGGTATGGCAGGAGTTTGCCAAGGGCTTGATGACAGCGCATCCCGCGACGATGCTGACGGTTTTGCAGGATTGCGGTGCCTTGGCGCGTTTAATGCCTGAGCTGGATGCACTCTGGGGTGTGCCGCAGCGGGCGGACTACCATCCTGAAATTGACTGTGGCATTCATACCTTAATGGTGCTGACCGTCGCCGCCGCAGAAAACCAGCCCTTGTCGGTGCGCTTTGCGGCACTGATGCACGACTTAGGCAAAGCATTGACCCCTGCCGATGTGCTGCCCCGCCATCTGCTGCACGAACAGCGTGGCATTGCACCGCTGACGGCCTTATGTGACCGCTTGCGTGTGCCGAGCGACTGCCGAGAACTGGCTCTATTAGTCTGCCGTTTTCACGGCGTGGTACACCGCGCACAAGAATTGCGGCCTGATACGGTGCTTCGGCTGTTCCGAGATACTGACGCGCTGCGTCGCCCCGAGCGTTTGTTGGCGATGCTGGCTGCGTGCAAGGCCGATGCGCGTGGACGGTTGGGGTTTGCTGACGAACCCTATCCACAGGCTGATTTTTTGGCGCAACTGTTAGGGGTGGCGCGTGCGGTGGATGCGGGGGCAGTGGCAAAAGGCTGTGCAGATAAAACTCAGATTCCAGCTGCAGTTGAATCTGCACGGCTGGCTGCCATCAAATTGCGGCGAAAGGCATTGCTGGCTTGTACGCCTGCTTGAATTGAGAAGGGGTGAGCCGTGATACCCGCTGTTTTCTGGTTAGGGTGTGAGTCGTAATCGGGCAAATGAGGGGGTGAACGAGGGTTTTTGAAAAACAATCTTGGTTTTGTTTTGGGGATGCCGCGATAAGAGCAGTAATGGATTGGATTTTTTATTATTTGTGTTTTTAAAAAACAAAGACTTACGATATTTCTGTAATTTTGTTTGTGTTTAGTGTTGACGGGTTTTGTTGGGGTGCGTATATTTCGCCTCTCTGCTGCAGCGCAAGACGAAAACGA
>CALMOJ010000243.1 GCA_937871815.1 uncultured Neisseriales bacterium | reverse complement strand
AATAGGATTCGTGTTAAATTTAGCGCATCCAATCCTCAAACTGGATGGTAAGTCGAGTCAGAACCTGCTCAAAATCTGCGAGACTCGGGTAGGTCCACATTGAAACTCACAAAAAATGCGGATGGATTCAGCCCAAACAGCATTTTTTGGCTCATTCCACCTTGGCTACCCCTTCGTTCGCGAGATTATAAACAGACGCTCAATGCCAGATGGCAAAGTTTGAGCAGCACCTCATCGCTGGGGAGATTACCAGTCTTCAGGCTTGCAGCAAGCTGCCAGCAGGCTATCCAGTAACCAACGCCTTCGGTACGATTTTCTTTGCCACGCGCCACTTCATGCCTTGAGATGCGGTAGTTTCCTACCAGATAACCATTTATACAAAAATATTACACCCTCGTAGCTGTGCCATTTCAGCAGGATTGACCTCTGGCAGCCGGTAGGGCGCGTAACGCGGTCTTTATTCCCCGCCTCCCCGCCGGAAGCGAAGCCGAATAAAGGGGGTATGGGCAGGATGGCAAAACGCAAAAGCCCCCTTGCCTCGCAGCAGCGTCGGCACAAACCAAGCAAGGGCACACCACCGCACCCCCTTTTTGCCGACAGCCCGTGGTCGCACAGCAAGGTCAGCAGGTACACTCCCCGCATGACCGCGCCCGCCATCTCCCCGCCCCTTGCCCCGCCCGCCACCCTTAAAAAGCTGGCCAAACTGGGCATTACCACCGCTGCAGATGTCATCCTGCACCTCCCCTTACGCTACGAAGACGAAACCCACCTCGTATCCATTGCCGATGCCCAATATGGTCACAGCGTGCAAATCGAAGGCGTGGTGCGCCAAGTTCAGGTGCAATACCAGCCCCGCAAACGGCTGATGGTGCAGCTAGAACAAGGGGGTCACAGCGTCTGGCTGCGGTTTATCCATTTTTACCCAAGCCAACAAAAAACCTGCGCCGTCGGCAACCGGCTGCGCGTGGTGGGCGAGCTGCGCAGCGGGTATTTTGGCGATGAAATGGTGCACCCCAAAATCCGCGAGGTCGAAGCCGGCGAATCCCTGCCCGAGGCCATGACGGCGGTGTACTCCACCCTAAAAGGGCTGTCCCAAGCCGCACTGCGCCGCTTGGTCGAAACTGCCCTCCAGACCCAGCCGCTGACCGAAACCCTCCCTGCCGATTGGCTGACCGAGCTACGTCTCCTGCCCTTTGCCGAAGCGGTACGCACCCTGCACCATCCGCCGCCCGATTGCGCCCTCGCCAGCCTCACCCACCGCACCCACCCCGCTTGGCAGCGGCTTAAATTTGACGAGCTCCTCGCCCAGCAGCTGGCCATGCGCCTGCTTTACCGCCAACGCCGTGCCCACCGTGCCGCGTGTTTGCACGGCACGGGGTCGCTGCGCCACGCCTTTTTAGCCACGCTGCCCTTTGCCCTGACCGCCGCCCAAAGCCGCGTCCTCGCAGAAATCGACCATGACCTTGCCCGCACCGAGCCCATGCGCCGCCTGCTGCAAGGCGATGTGGGCAGCGGCAAAACCGTGGTCTCCGCCCTTGCCGCCCTAACCGCGATTGAATCCGGCTACCAAGCCGCGCTGATGGCCCCCACCGAAATCCTCGCCGAGCAGCATTTTCGCAAGCTTTCCGATTGGCTGACCCCGCTGGGGGTGCGCGTGGTGTGGCTGTCTGGCAGCCAAAAAAAGCGGGCACGCGATGCCGCCCAACAGCAATTAGCCAGTGGCGAAGCCCAGTTAGCCATCGGCACCCACGCCCTGTTTCAGGCCGATGTGCATTTTGCGCGGCTGGGCTTGGCGATTGTTGATGAGCAGCACCGCTTTGGGGTCAACCAGCGACTCGCGCTGACCCAAAAAGGCG
>CALMOJ010000242.1 GCA_937871815.1 uncultured Neisseriales bacterium | reverse complement strand
GTCGTTTTGGCTCTGAAGCGGAGAGGCGACCAAACTCAACCCGCCCCGCGCGGGTTTTTTTGCGTCTTTAAATCCGCCTCAGCCCCTCCCACCAGACACCCAAGGCAAATCGGCAAAAAAATCCCGTTTCAGTATTGTGGTTTAGCCAGCAGGCTGCGATGCTCAGGGTGATTGCACTCAGAAAGCCCCGCCATGTCCTTCCTTGCCTTGTGCCACAGCCCCTTTCGCGCCAGCCTCTCGGTGGTCGCGCTGTCCCTGCTGGTTGCCTGCGGCACCACCACTAAACCAGGGACGGTCGGGGTACAACGCCAGCAGTTGCTGCTGGTTTCGGCAACCGAAATCGAGCACATTGCCGCCAGCAGCTACGCGGGGCAGTTCAACAAAGCCAAGGCCAGCGGCACGCTGGTCACCTCGGGGCGAGACTACGACCGCCTGCGCACCATAGGCACACGGCTGATTCAGCAAGCGGGGGTGTTTAGGGAGGACAGCAAACGCTGGCAGTGGCAAATCACCCTAATTGATGCGCCGACACTCAACGCCAGCTGCGCCCCAGGTGGCAAAATCACGTTTTACACGGGGATTATTCGGCGGCTGCAGCTTAACGATGACGAAATCGCCGCGATTATGGGACACGAAATTGCCCATGCCCTGCGCGAACATGGCCGTGAACGGGTCTCGCAGCAGCTGGGGCAACAGTTTGCCTTGGGGCTATTGGCAGCGACCAAAAACGGGGCGCAGTACGCTGGCTTGGCAGGGCAAGCCAGCAACGTGCTGTTTATGCTACCGAACTCCCGCACCCACGAAAGCGAAGCCGACAAAATGGGCGTAGAGCTGATGGCGCGGGCGGGCTACAACCCCGCCGCTGCCATCAATGTTTGGCGCAAAATGGACGTGGCGACCCAAGGCAAAGCCCCACCAGAGTTTCTCTCCACCCACCCTTCGCATAGCAGCCGCATCCAAGAGCTGACCGCTCTTCAACCTGTGGTGCGCCCTCTCTACGAAGCCCATACGCCGCCCAGCACCCTGCCGGTGCGCCGCCGAACAGCAGATTAAGTGCCGGTTCAAGGGCTCACTAGGCAGGGCAACCGCGCCATCAGTCTCCCCCGTCATTCCCGCGTAGGCGGGAATCCAGTCTGGGTCACCGCCCAACAAAAGGCGAGGGGTGCGCCGGTCGGTGCGGCCTAGATTCCCGCTTTCGCGGGAATGACGCATGGGACGAGCCGGTTCTTGGAGCCTATTTACACACGGCAAGACGCGGCGGTGCCGTCGTTCGCCAGACTTTGAACAGGCGCTAT
>CALMOJ010000241.1 GCA_937871815.1 uncultured Neisseriales bacterium | reverse complement strand
AGCCAACAGCGTATCTTGCACCATCCCTTTGTCGTCTAGCAGTACAGCCGAATCACCAGACGCACCGTTAGCCGCATCCGCATCAAGGCTGACAGCGGTTTTTGTCGGGGCTTGCTTGCCCATTAAGCCAATCAAACCAAACAGCTGTGCAGGGTCAACCGGCTGTGTACTGGCCGTGGCCTCTTCTTCTGACTCTGTTTTACTTGTCGCGGAAGTTGCATCGTCGGCGGTGGATTTTGCTGCCGTGCTATTCGTCGATTTGGGCACGGTCGAAGCCGGTGTGCCAGAAGCGGTACTGGCAGGCGGGGCGGCCTTGGCAGGTACAGCAGGGGGCAAAGCAGGCGGTGCACTAGCAGCACGCGGCGCAGCAGCGGGGGGAGCTGCACGCTCGGCAGGCTTCATGCCCACACTGTCTTTGTTTGCCATGGTTTGAATCTGATTACCCAATAGACCGGAAAAAAGATCCCTTCCTGCACTCGGTGTCGCCGAAGCGGAACTGGTAGAGGGTCCCGCGGGAGCAACAGCAGAGGTCGTATTGACATTCATGATTCAGCCTTTCTTAAGCAATATCTTAGGGCGATTTTAGGGCTTCAAAGCAAGTTACATTCCAGCCGATAGCAACGCAGAAGAGACGCACAATGCAACATATACCCTCGCCACACTTAGCTCTTCCCTGACCGGAAAATCCGTGCGGCAAATTCATCCGTTTGCTTTTGTTCGCGCTTGGCTTCTTTTTGCTGCTGCCTCAGCTTTTCCTGCTCCAACAATTTTTCGAGGGCTTTGACTTTTTTACGCGCTTGATGCCAATTTTCTACCATTTCTTGATGCAATATTTTGGCAAAGTCGACTTCTTTGACTTGAGTCGTCACGGCATCGCGTAGTCGCTCGATAAACCGCTGATAATCCACCCACTGCGCCGCGCCCATACCCCGCTCACCGTGTTCGATACGCCGCACAAGGTAATCGTTCAAAAACATATTGAGCTGATCCAGTTTTTGAATCGCCGAATCCATGCGCTTACGCGCTTCGTTCATACGCTCTACTGCCTTGTCACACGCCTCGGTGGCAAGGCGCATCAAGAGCTCGTATTTGCTTTCGGCCATAGGATATTAAGGACTCGCCAAGACGGCACGGGATGGGGGAAGGGGCAGCAAGTAGGAAAATAAAGAGGAAGAAGGACGAGGTCGCTAGGAAGTCAGTACACCAATCATTTGGGCGTGACTGTCCTCGAAGCCAACAGATTCATCCATGGCTTGAGAGAGAAAACCTTCCATGGCGGGATAGAGCCGAATGGCTTCATCCAAGATACGGTCAGAGCCTGCCACATAAGCCCCCACGCTAATCAGGTCGCGGTTGCGCTGATAACGCGAATAGAGCTGCTTAAATGCCCGCGCCATGTCGAGATGGTTTTTTTCCACCACATCCACCATCACGCGGCTAATGGATTGCTCAATATCAATGGCAGGGTAGTGACCCGCTTCGGCCAAGTGACGGGATAAAACAAAGTGACCATCCAAAATCGCCCGTGAAGAATCGGCGATAGGGTCTTGTTGGTCATCCCCTTCGGACAGCACGGTATAAAAACCGGTAATCGCACCACCTTGGTCACCACAGCCTGCACGTTCAATCAGTTGCGGTAATTTGGCAAACACGGAAGGCGGATAACCCTTGGTCACAGGGGGTTCGCCAATGGCGAGGGCAATTTCACGCTGTGCCATCGCATAGCGGGTAACGGAATCCATCAACAGCAGCACAGACAGCCCTTGGTCACGAAAATATTCGGCCAAGGCGGTAGCATAAGCCGCGCCGTGCAAACGCATTAACGGCGGGGCATCGGCAGGGGCGGCGACCACCACCGAACGGGCTAAACCATCTTCCCCCAAAATATTCTCGATAAAGTCTTTAACTTCTCGACCCCGCTCACCAATCAGCCCCACCACCACTACATCGGCTTTGGTGTAACGCGCCATCATGCCGAGCAGCACGCTCTTACCCACCCCCGAGCCGGCAAACAAACCCAAACGCTGCCCACGCCCAACAGTCAATAATCCGTTAATGGCCTTTACGCCGACATCCAGCACGTCATGAATGGGGGTACGATGCAGCGGGTTAATGGCTTGGCCATACAGGGGGTAGAAAGCATTGGGGGCGATAGGCCCTAAGCCATCCAGCGGGCGACCGAGTGAATCAAGGATGCGTCCCAGCAAGCCTTCACCCACAGGCACTTGCCGCCCCTGCGCACCAGAGGTCTGGCCAACCACTTGTTGATAATCGTAACGAGGGGGATTGTGCGAAACGAGCGCGGAGACCGGCGTACCAGGCAGCAACCCGTGCACATTGGCCACCGGCATCAAATAGACAATGTCACCGGCAAAACCAACCACTTCGGCTTCAACCGTATGACCTTCGTCGAGGTTAACGATACAAGCACTGCCGATAGGGAGGCGCAGGCCAATGGCTTCCATCACCATGCCAGTGACGCGAGTCAGCCGGCCTTGGGTCTGCCACAAAGAAGCCTTAGCAACGGCGGTGCCGCACACATCCAGATAACTGGCAAGGCGGTCAAGCGCGTCCATGGCTTTCTGCCCCCAAAGTGGCGAGCAACGCTTTCCAGCGGCTGGCAACGGTCATGTCAATATGGGCAGAAGGCGTATCAATCACACAGCCACCCGCTGCCACGTTATGGTCTTCAATACACTGCCACTGAATGGCGGGGGATTCGGTATTCAGGAAGAGCCGCACGGTGGCTAAATCTGCTGGATTCAGCCGCACACTGGCTTGGGTGACTTCGGGAGGGATGCTGGCAAGGGCTTGCTCAATCAGGGGCAACACGGCCTTGGCATCGACTTTAAGCTGGGCTTGCACCAAGGTTTCAGCGACGTGTATCGCCAGTTTAAGCACGGCGGGCGCAAGACGGCTTTCCAGATCAGTGACCGCATCGGTAAATGCAGCGGCGACGGCAATCATGCGGCTGATTTGCTGGTTAAACTCAATAGTAGCCGCTTCTTTGGCCTCTACGTGCCCTTGCACAGATCCGCCAGAAAGCCCTTCGTTGTAGCCGGCCTGATAGCCAGTTTGGAAGGCTTCTTGGTGAATATGTTCCAGCTCCGCAGCCGTAGGCCACTGGGGCACGGGCTCTGGCGATGGCTCGACCACGAGGTCAGCAGGCGTAGCTTCGTCGAAAGACACATCCCCTTCTACTTCACCCGCTTGCAAGTCACCATCCGCCATCAGCCCTTCGGCAAAATCAGCAGCATCGCCCTGTGCCTCTTGCCCTTCGGGGAGATTTTCCGCAGAAGAAGGGGCAAGCTCACCCTCTACACCAGCGGCAGCCAGCAGGGCGTTCAGGTCTAAACCTTGGGGTAGGGTGTGCTCTGGTGTCGGAGTGACCCAGTTCCGGCTACGAAGGGAGTTTGACACATTATGGATAGCATCGAAGCGCAGGGGTTTCCATTCCCCGCGCGCGATGTCCTCCTCCGTCATCATCTTATTCGACAACGCCTTCTTCCCCGCCCTTGCCGGTCAAGACAATCTGACCGTCTTCTGCCAACTTACGCACAATTTTGAGGATTTCTTTCTGTTCGCCTTCAACCTCAGACACCTTGACCGGCCCCTTGGCCTCGAAGTCGTCTTTAAGCATTTCTGCAGCACGCGAGGACATGTTCTTGAAGATTTTGTCCTTGAGCTCTTGGCTTGTGCCTTTGAGTGCGGTGATAAGCGATTCTGGCGAAATTTCGCGCAAAATAACCTGAATCGAACGGTTGTCGAGGTCGCACAGGTTTTCGAACACAAACATTTTATCTTGAATGCGCTGCGCCAGCTCTGGGTCGTATTCTCGGATAGAGCCCAGTGCGGAGGTTTCGTAAGAGCTCCCCATAAAGTTGAGGATTTCTGCCGTAAGCTGAACCCCACCAATGGCACTTTTTTTCATCCGGTCAGACCCAGACAACAACTGGTTGAGCACATCGTTCAGCTCACGAATCGCTTGGGGCTGCACGCCTTCCAAGGTCGCAATTCGCAGCAAGACATCGTTACGCAGACGCTCGCTCAAGTGCTGCATGATGGCACTGGACTGGTCAGGCTCAAGGTGAACCAAAATAGTAGAAATAATCTGCGGGTGTTCATTGCGAATCAAATCAGCCGCAGAGGCCGGATCCATCCATTTAAGGCTTTCGATACCGGTGTTATCGTTACCTGCAAAGATTTTATCCAGCAAAGTACTGGCTTTGTCCTCGCCCAGAGCTTCAACCAATACCATCCGTAGGTATTCATCTGCCGCCCCGATAGAAGCCCGCATTTTGGCCTCGTCGCGGAACAGCATTACGGTGGTGTCAATTTCATCAATGCTGAGATTGGTGATCTGGGTCATGGCTGTTGAGATTTTTTGGACTTCTTTCGGCCCTAAAAACTTAAACACCTCAACCGCATCTTGCTGACCAATACTGAACAGCAACACCGCACTGCGGCGAATGCCTGCATCACTCATCACTTATCCATTCTTTGATAATTTGAGCGGCCATACGGGGATCTTTGCGGATAATTTCACGCGCAGCATCGAGATTGGCGGTGTAAGAGATTTGCTGAAGCTCTTGCTCATCCATAGGCTCTGTCTCTTCTTCCGCGCCCTCGATAGCTGGGCCATCCAACCCATCTTCTTCCAGCTTTGGAGGATTGATGACATCCCGAACAATGGGGCGTACCACACCAAACAAAATGTAGAGGAACACCAGCAGCAACGCACCCCACTTGGCGAGTTCACCCAAGTTGTTGCTTACATAATCAATCGCTTGCTGTTGATAGCCAGGGCGAGAAGAGTTGTCAGCAAAAGCGGCGTTAACCACGTTAAGGGTATCGCCCCGTGCAGGGTTATAACCCATCGCCTCTTTGACCAAATTATTGATTTGTGTCAGCTCTTGCTGGGTCAGCGGTGCAAACTTGCTTTCCCCATTTTGGTCGGTTTTCTTCTTGTAGTTGACCACCACTGCAGCAGAAACCCGCTTCACCATCCCAACGGGGAGCTTGGTGTGCTGAATGGTGCGGTCCACTTCGTAGTTAACCGTCGAGTCTTTTTTGGACGACTTTTCAGACCCTTGCTGACCATTGGTGGTAATACCGGCTTGCGTACCAGGCGGCAAAGTAATGGGGGCAGCGGCGGCATTGGGCGGCTGGTTAGACAAGGCTCCCGGCACGCCACCAGGCCCTAGCGGGTCACGGTCGGTACTTTCGTGGAGCTGCTGGCTGCGAATCGCGGCGGCATTGGGCGGGGAATTGGGGCCGTAGTTTTCAGAGGTCTGCTCTGTCTGGGCAAGGTCAAGCTCGGTCGTGACTTCCGCCCGTACATTACCCTTGCCAAAAATAGGCTCAAGAATAGTTTCGATACGCTTAATATACGTACGCTCAACTTCTTTAATGTAGTTCAGCTGACGTTGATTGAGCCCATCTTGACCTTGGGCGGGGTCTTGCATAGTGGAAAGCAGATTGCCTTCTTGATCCACCACCGTGATGTTGCGCGGGGGCAGCCCAGGAACGGCAGAAGCCACCAAATTCATAATGCCGTGAATTTGGGTGGCATCAATCAGGCGGCCCGGATGCAGCGTCAATGCCACCGAGGCGGTGGGCTTTTGTTGTTCACGCAAGAAAACGCTATTTTTAGGAATGGCCAAATGCACCCGTGCTGCTTGTACGGTTTGCAGTGCTTCAATAGTGCGGGAGAGTTCGCCTTCGATGGAACGCTGATAGTTCACTTGCTCAGCAAATTGGCTAATCCCAAATTTCTGGTTATCCATGAGCTCAAAGCCGACACCACTGGCTTTAGGCAGGCCTTGCGACGCAAGCTTAAGACGCGTTTCGTAAACGGCTTCAGAGGGGACAGAAATCACCCCTCCTTGTGCAATTTGATACGGCACATTCATCTGCGTCAGTGCGGTGGTAATTTGACCACCGTCTTTGTCTGACACATTGCTAAACAACACCTTCCACGTTGGCTCACGCATCCACAACGTCGTGCCAATCACGAGCGCGAGAATAGCCGCAATGCCTACATAGAGAAGCATTTTTTTGTTGGTGGGCAAGCCCTGCAAACGCTCCATGCTTTCACGCATACGCCCTTGCTTGAGATTGCCGCCGATGTCTGCCATTTCTGCCATAAAAATCTACATGTTATTGCCGCGAAAACTGGCGGAAAACGGGTGTAAAAACGCAGCCCAAACCCTAGTACAACGGGAGGCACTACACCTGAGTGTTCATGACTTCTTGATAGGCAGTAACGAGCTTATTACGCACCTGTACCATCGTTTGAAATGACAAACTCGCCTTTTGCAGGGAAATCATCACATCGTGCAAATTGACGTTTTCATCACCCATTTCAAACCGCTTTTGTAGGTCTTGGGATGTTTGCTGCACGTCGTTGACTTGCTCAATCGAAGAACGGAGTACCTCGGCAAAATCAACCTTTGGAGCTTGCCCCGCAATGGGGTCTGGGGAACGATTTGCCGCTAATGCAGACACACCGCGCAAATCACCTATTACTTGTTCGATGCCTTGGATAGCCATAATCTTCTCCCAACAATCTTTAATGTAGCACGCGCTTAACGCAGCGTGCTGTCTGGCTCGGCGTGAACCGGATGCGCATCTTGCTCGCGGTAGCGTTGCAATTTATACCGCAAAGTACGTTCACTAATACCTAATTTTTCAGCCGCCAAGCGTCTTACGCCTTTGACAGCGGAAAGTGTGTCGAGGATATGCCGTTTTTCAAGGCTGTCCATCGTCTCAGACTCCCCAGCCGCCAAGCGTCTTACGCCTTTGACAGCGGAAAGTGTGTCGAGGATATGCCG
>CALMOJ010000240.1 GCA_937871815.1 uncultured Neisseriales bacterium | reverse complement strand
ACAGCCATTATGCCTTTGTGGCGGCGCACCGATTACTAGAAACCAGAACTTCCCCTTGCGCTGAAAACACCACACCCCCGCCATGCTGCGGGGGTTGCCGTTATAATCGCCCCACCTCGACTTTAGCGAAGCCCCATGCGACCGTTTAAGCGTAAAGCCTCTGTGGTGCGGAACAAAGCTCCCGCCCCCCAAGCCTCAAAATTCACCTTATTATTCAACGAAGCAGGCTGGTTTTTTTTGCTTGGGCTGACGCTTTTTTTCGCGCTGTCCTTGGCCAGCTATGCCCCTACCGACAGCGCGTGGTCACATAGCGGCAGCACCCCAACACGGCATAATTTTGGTGGGGTGCTGGGCGCGTGGACGGCAGATTTGTGCTTGCTGCTGTTTGGCTTGTCGGCGTGGTGGAGCGTGGGATTTTTGATGTTGATGCTATTTTGGCGGTATCGCAGTTTGCCGCCGTTGACGTGGCTCAGCTCCTTGGCGTGGGGTCTGTTGTTGGTCAGCAGCATGGGGCTTGAATTTTTGCGCCTCACCCAGCACCAGCCCTTTCCCTTGCCAAGTATGGCCGGAGGGCTGCTGGGGCAGCTTATCGGACGGCTGCTTGCCCAAGGGGTCGGGGCGAATACCGCCAGCGTCTTGTTGCTGATTGGCATGGGGACGGGGTTTTCGCTGTGGGTGCGTTTCTCGTGGCTGCATCTGGCCGAATCCTTGGGGGGGGCGTTAGAAGACAGCGTGCTGTGGTGCATTCACAGCTGGCAAGCGCGGCAAGACCGCGCCATTGGCCGGGAAGCCGCCCAACGCCGCTCAGAACTCATCGATGAAGAGAAAAAGCGGTTTGAAGACGCGCCCCCGCTGCATATTGAGCCACCAATGATAGACATGCTCTTGATGGGTACCCCCACCGAGGATGCACCGACCGCTGGGAAAATTGCACAGACAGCCAAACCTGCGCTCAACACAGAAGTCCCGCCCGAAGCGACGTTGGCTACCGAAATGCCCCCGCCCTTACCGCTGCCGCCGCTTAATCTACTGTTCCCGCCTACCCAAAGCTTGGAGATTGCCAGTACCGAAACCCTCGCGTTTACCTCGCGCCACCTAGAGCGCAAGCTGGCCGAACTGGGCTTTAACGTGGTGGTGCTGGCGGCTTATCCTGGCTTGATGGTGACGCGTTACGAGTTTGAACCCATCGGAGATGCCCCCCTGCCCGATACCCTGCATCTAGGCAAAGACTTGGCGCGAGCCTTGTCTATGGTGTCGGTACGGCTGATTGAGTCTATCCCGGGCAAGACCGGCTGCATGGGGGTGGAGCTGCCTAACCCCACACCGCAAACCGTCAGCCCTGCCGAGCTACTGGGATCGGAAGCCTATCAAAACAGTGCCTCCCCGCTCTCGCTGGCCTTGGGCAAAACCACGACCGGCAAGCCGATTGTGGTCGATTTAGCCAAAATGCCGCATCTCTTGCTGGCGGGTGCGCCAGGCACGGGCAAGTCCACCGTATTGCATGGCATATTGTTGTCGCTGCTGTATAAAGCCACCCCCCGTGAGCTGCGCTTGATTCTGATTGACCCCCAAAACGCCACACTTTTTCCCTATGCCCACCTGCCTCACTTGCTTTGCCCGATTGTGTCGGAAACCAAGCAGGCACTGCATACCCTGCAGTGGTGCGTGACCGAGATGGAAAACCGCTACGCCCTGATGGCGGAACGCGGCACCCGCAGCTTGGCCAGCTATAACGAGGCTGTGCTGGCCGAGGTCGAAGCCAATAAGCCGATAGGGCGGGTCTATCCTCGCCCCAGCTCTCCCCCGCCGCCGCCGCCGCCCGTACTGGTGCCAATTGTGGTGATGGTGAGTGAACTGGCTGACCTGATGATGGTGGCCAGCAAGGAAAGCGAAGATTACATTACCCTGCTGACCCAAAAAGCCCGTGCGGCAGGGATACACCTTGTTTTGGCGACACACCACCCTGCGGTGGATGTGATTACCGGCATGATCAAAGCCAACGTGCCGGCGCGGATTGGCTTACAAGTGCTGAACAAAATCGACAGCCGCACCATTCTTGATCAAGGCGGTGCGGAAGTGCTGCTGGGCGGCGGCGATATGCTTTACAAACCGCCTGGGATTGACCACCCACTGCGCTTACACGGTCTTTTTGCTACGGCGGAAGAAATTCAGCGTGTGGTGGATTGCGTCAATGCGACCGGTGCGCCGGACTATGAAAAAGCCCTGTTAAAGCGCAACACCCCGTATCGTGCTACACCGATTCAAGAGAGCGACCCGCTGTACCAAGAAGCCCTAAACATCATCCGTAAAACGGGTAAAAGCACGCCCACGATGCTGCAACGCCATTTACGTATTGGCCACAACCGTGCCATTGCCTTGCTGGATAGGATGGAAGCCAATGGCCACCTCTCTGCGGCGGATGGCGATGGCAACCAGACCGTCCTGTAGTGCCGTGCCCATATATTTTTCCCCTGACCCCGAGGAGTTGTTTTGATGGCTGATTTTTTACCTGAACCCCACTTTAGCCATGCCCAATCCCCGCGTATCGGGGTGCTGCTGATTAACCTCGGTACGCCCAAAGCCCCTACGTCCTCGGCGCTGCGCCCCTATTTGCGCGAGTTCTTGTCTGACCGCCGTGTGATTGAAATCCCCCGCCTGCTGTGGTCAGTGATTTTGAATGGCTTTATTCTGACCACCCGCCCCGCAAAATCCGCCAAAAAATACACCAGTATTTGGCTGCCACAAGGCTCACCCTTGGCAGTGCATACCCAACGACAAACCGAGCAGCTAGCCCAACGCTTCAGTGCGACCCTGCCCAACGTAGTGGTGGATTACGCCATGCGCTACGGCCAGCCAGCGGTGGAAACCGTGATTCAGCGGATGCGGGCGGCGGGGGTGACGCAGTTTTTGTGTGTGCCGCTGTATCCGCAATACGCCGCATCCAGCTCGGCCACCGCACTGGATGCGGTATTCCGCACCCTGATGCAGCTACGGTCTATGCCGGATGTCCGCACCCTTCGCCATTTTCACGACGATGCGGGCTATATCGCCGCGCTTGCTGCCAAGGTGCAGGCGCATTGGGCGGCGCAGGGGCGGGGCGATAAGCTGGTGATGAGCTTTCACGGCCTGCCCCGCCGGTCGCTGGACTTGGGCGACCCCTATTACTGCGAATGCCACAAAACCGGTCGTCTCTTGGCCGAAGCCCTTGGGCTGACCGAAGACCAGTATGTGGTGTGTTTCCAGTCGCGTTTTGGGCGGGCGGCGTGGCTGCAACCCTATACCAGCGAGGTCTTGGCGGCCTTGGGGCGGGCGGGGGCTTCGATTGACGTGCTTTGCCCTGGCTTTGTGGCAGATTGCCTAGAGACGCTGGAAGAAATCGCCCTCGAGGGCAAGGAAACCTTCCACCTTGCGGGGGGGCAGCGGTTTGCCTATATCCCTTGCCTGAATGACGATGCGGCGTGGGTCGATGCCCTCGCCGACCTCTGTCAGCGGCATCTGGCGGGCTGGGAAACGGCGGCTACCGCACCGGCGGAGCTGGCTGCACGGGCTGAGCGTGCCAAGCAGCGGGGGGCGGCGCAGTAAGAACCCGTAGCGAACTGGCTTTTATTCCCCTCCGTCGTCGGAGGAGGGGTGGACGGCAAAGCCGGACGGGGTGGTGGCTGGCGACGCAGCCAGAGCTAAAAGCCAAACCCTGTGCTGACCCCCAGCGGCGAGGGGGCAGTGCAGTAGGCCTGCGTCGCACACCTCTAAAAAAAACCACCCCCAGCAAATCCATGCTGGGGGTGGTTTTTTAATGCGGTACGGCTTGTTTAAGCGAGGGTAAACACCGGCAGCTTCGGCACAATCGCTTGATTCTGCAGGCGGACATAGTCCGGTAGGCCATTTTTAAACGGCGGGAAGGCTTCGCCCTGAATCAGCGGGGACAGATAGCGGCGGCAGGCTTCGGTGATGTGGAAGCCATCGGCGGTAATAAAATCCGCAGGCATGAATTTCTCCACGTTGGCCACGTCTTTGAGCTCGGCCATGCCGATACGCCATTGGTAAGGTGCGTCGGCGATGCGGTCGATGGTCGGCATGACCGAATTTTGGCCAGCCAGTGCCATTTCTACGGCAGCTTTGCCGAGGGCGTAGGCTTGGTCTACGTCCACTTGCGAGGCGATATGGCGGGCGGCGCGTTGCAGATAATCGGCGACCGCCCAGTGGTATTTGTAGCCCAAGCGCGACTTAATCAGCTGCGCTAAAACGGGAGCAACCCCGCCCAGTTGGGCGTGACCAAAAGCATCTTTCAGCCCTGTTTCGGCGACAAAGCTGCCATCGGCATTGCGAATCCCTTCCGACACGCCAATCACGCAATAGCCGTGTTCTTTGACGCAGGCATCGACCCGCGCCAAAAACGCGGCTTCGTCAAAGCGGACTTCGGGGAAGAGCAGGATATGCGGGGCTTCGCCGACCGCTTCGGAAGCCAAGCCACAGGCGGCGGTAATCCAACCGGCGTGACGACCCATGACCTCCAAGATAAACACTTTGGTGGAGGTTTTAGCCATCGAGGCGACATCGTAGCCTGCTTCACGAATCGAGGTGGCCACGTACTTGGCCACCGAGCCAAAGCCTGGGCAGCAGTCGGTAATCGGGAGGTCGTTATCGACGGTTTTAGGGACGTGAATGGCTTGGATGGGGTAGCCCAAGGTTTCGGACAGTTGCGAAATTTTGAGACAGGTATCGGCCGAATCGCCGCCGCCGTTATAAAAGAAGTAGCCAATGTCGTGGGCTTTAAACACTTCGATAAGCCGTTCGTATTCGGCACGGTGGGTTTCTAGGCTTTTGAGTTTGTAGCGGCACGAGCCAAACGCGCCGCTAGGGGTGTGCTTGAGTGCGGCAATCGCGGCATCGGATTCTAGGCTGGTGTCGATGAGGTCTTCGGTCAGTGCGCCGATAATGCCATTGCGGCCTGCATAGACTTTGCCAATTTTGTCAGCATGGTGGCGGGCGGTTTCAATCACGCCAGCAGCAGAAGCGTTGATAACGGCGGTGACACCACCGGATTGGGCATAAAAGGCATTTTTGAGGGTCATGGAGGCATCATTTTGGCGTAAAAAGAGAGGTTAAATTGTAGCAAAAACCCCCATCCGGCGGGGGCGGGATGGGGGTTTTTGCTGGGCGTAATGCCGTATGGGCTGGGCGGATTAGGCCTTAAACACCCAATGCGCGGAATACCGCATCACGAATGCCATCAACCGAGCCTACACCTGGCACTTTGACATACTGAGGGGCGTTGGCATCGCCGCTGGCGGCCATGTTGGAGTAGTAGCCGACCAGCACTTCGGTTTGCTCGTGATACACGTCGAGCCGTTTTTTGACGGTGTCGGCAGCATCATCGGCACGTTGAATCAGCTCTTCGCCGGTTTCGTCGTCTTTGCCTTCGACTTTGGGCGGGTTGTAGCTGATGTGATAGGTGCGACCCGAAGCCACATGCACACGGCGGCCAGACATGCGGTCGATGATGTCTGCGTCGGGTACGTCGATTTCAACCACGAAGTCGATATTTACGCCGGCGGCCTTCATGGCATCGGCTTGGGGTTGGGTGCGGGGGAAGCCGTCAAACAGGAAGCCATTGGCGCAATCAGCTTCGGCGATACGGTCTTTGACCAAGCCAATGATGATTTCGTCGGAAACCAAACCGCCCGCATCCATGATTTTTTTAGCGGCCAAGCCCATCGGCGTGCCGGCTTTAACCGCAGCACGCAGCATGTCGCCGGTGGAAATTTGGGGAATGCCAAATTTTTCTTTGATGAAGTTAGCTTGTGTGCCTTTACCTGCGCCGGGTGCGCCCAACAGAATCAGTTTCATCGTGTCAAACTCCATATGTTATGAAAATTGCGGTGAGAGGGTAGGCTGTGCGCCAAAGTGGGCACGGACGCGAGCAAGGTCTTCGGGGGTATCGACACCGGCAAGCGGGGCGGCAGCAATTACGCCAACCGCGATGGCGTAACCATGCCAAAGCACGCGCAGTTGTTCGAGTGCTTCGATGGTCTCTAGCGGAGACGGGGCCAGTTCACGGTAGTGACGGAGAAACCCCGCCCGATAGGCATATAGACCAATATGCCGCAAAACCGGTAGGTCAGGCGGCAGGCTGTCCGTGCTGTGGGCAAACGCATCACGGGCATAGGGAATAGGGGCACGGCTAAAGTAAAGGGCGTGCGATTGCTGGTCAAGCACCACTTTAACCACGTTAGGATTAAACAGCTCAGCGGCTTGATGAATGGGATGCGCCAGCGTGGCCATCGGGGCGGTGCCTTCGGCCATTAAGCTGGCGAGCTGGTCAATCAGGGCGGGGTCAATCAGCGGCTCGTCACCCTGTACGTTGACCACAATGGCTTCGTCGGGCAGGTTCAGCAGGTCGGCCATTTCGGCCAATCGGTCTGTACCCGAGGGGTGGTCAGCCGAGGTCAGGTAAGCGGTCACGCCGTGGGCGGCGCAGGCTTGGACGATGTCGGCATGGTCGGTGGCGACCA
The DNA here is from genome assembly GCA_937871815.1 of uncultured Neisseriales bacterium. Taxonomy (GTDB): domain Bacteria; phylum Pseudomonadota; class Gammaproteobacteria; order Burkholderiales; family Aquaspirillaceae; genus Rivihabitans. The sequence continues at coordinate 17,727 of CALMOJ010000240.1, read as the reverse complement.
CGACGTGATGGGCGGCACTTTGGGCAGCTTGGTGTGCTACGCGCACTACCATCGGCAAACCGGCAATGTCAGCCAGTGGCTTGTTGGGCAGGCGGGTGGAATGCAGCCGCGCCGGCACCACAACCCAAAAGCGGGTGGCCAAAGACTCAGGCACGGGGGATGTCCTCGTCCGCTGGGAGCTGCCGTGCTTCGCCTTCGAGCATCATCGGGATGCCATCTTTAATCGGGAAGGCCAGACGGTCGGCACGGCAAATCAGCTCTTGGGCAGCTTTGTTGTAAAACAAAGGGGATTTGCACAGGGGGCACACTAGGATTTCAAGCAGTTTGCTGTCCATACACGCTCTTTTTTAGGGTGGAAGTCAGCCAGTCAGCCAAGTCAGGCATTAGCGTCGCGGCGACGGGCAAGACCCAGAGTTTACCATTATCTAAGCCGCGCAATTTTACGGCATCCTTTTCTGTCACCACAATGGCATCGGCCTCGGCGGGGAGGTCGGCGACGGTGTAGCGGTGGTGGTCAGGGAAGGCGTGGCACGCGACTGGCACCAGTCCCAAGGCCGTCAGCGTGGCAAAAAAGCGCGGTGGATGGCCGATGCCCGCTAATGCCACGACCTTCAGCCCCGCAAAGTCGGCGGCGGAGCGGGTCAGATGGGGGGCGGAAAGGGCATAGAACGGCGCGGGAGTCAGCCGCATGGTAAAGCGCGGCAAGGCGGGGGGGAGGTCGGGGAGTCGCGGCGGCAGGTCGCCGGTTTGGTGGACGACGAGGGCATGAACCGTCGCCAGCCGTGCCGCAGATTCTCGCAGGGGGCCGGCGGGCAAGAGACGACCATTGCCCAGCCCTTGTGCGCCGTCTATCACAACCACTTCGAGGGTGCGACCCAAGGCGTAATGCTGCAAGCCATCATCGGCCAGCAGCAGGTCTAGTTGGGGATATGCGGCCAATAAGGTGCGGACGGCTGCGGCACGTTGGCGGCCTATCGCCACCGGAAACCCCGCTTGGGCATAGAGCAGGGGCTCGTCGCCCACATGGTTGGCGGTATGGCTGGGCAAGACGATTTGCGGCTGCTGTGCCGTCCCGCCATAGCCTCGGCTAACCACGCCAACCTGCCAGCCCCGTTGGCGCAGTGCGGCCAGTAAATGCAGGGTGAGCGGGGTTTTGCCGACACCGCCGACGGTCAAATTGCCAATCACAACCAGCGGTACAGGGGGCTGATAGGCCGAGAGTCCTCCCCAGCGATACAGCGCACGGCGCAGGTAGCTGACCCCTGCAAACAGCCAAGACAGGGGGTGCAGCCACCACAGCCCGCTATCGGGCGTGCCGTACCAGTGTTGAATCAGACGCTGCTCAAAGCTCACCGTGCAGGGGCACGCGTGGCAAAGGTCAGTTTGCCCAAGTTGGCTTGGCGGGCGGCTTCCATCACCGACACCACGGCTTGGTGGGTGGCTTTGCCATCGGCCTCAATCACCACGGTGGGGTCGGCTTGGCTGCCTGCAGCGGCTTTGAGCGCGTTAGCCAAGCTGCTGACATCGGCGACTTGGTCGTTGACCCGATACTGCCCATCCGCTGCCACGGCGACCCGAATCTCGTGGGTTTTTTCGGCGGGCGCGTCGGCACTGGCGGCGGGGAGGTTGATTTTTAGCTCGGCGAACCGGTTGTAGGTGGTGGTGACCATCAAGAAAATCAGGATGACCAGCAGCAAATCAATCAGCGGAATAAAGTTGATTTCGGGTTCTTCGCGTTTGCGCCCACGGCTAAAGTTCATGGCGGGTCTCCTTAGCGCAGGCGGCGTGAGCTACCCGCTGTGTGAACGGTATCGACCAAGCGAATGGCCTGCTGCTCCATGCCCACCACCAGCGCATCGACCTTGGCACGGAAATGGCGGTAAAAAATCATGCTGGGGATGGCGACAATCAGACCAAACGCGGTGTTGTAGAGAGCAACGGAAATGCCCTGTGCCAATTGCTGTGGATTGGCTCCGCTGGGGGCTTGTGAACCAAAAATCTCAATCATGCCGACCACCGTGCCGAGCAAGCCGAGCAAGGGTGCCATCGCGGCAATGGTGCCGAGCGTGGTCATAAAGCGGTCAAGGTCATGGGCGACGGCGCGGCCGGTTTCTTCGATGGACTCTTTCATCAGTTCGCGCGAGCTATCGGCGGTTTTCAGCCCTGCTGCCAAAATCTGACCCAGCGGTGAGGCGGCGTTGAGTTCGGTGATAAAGGCCTCGTCTGCCTCGCGTCCTTGATAGGCTTGGATGACATTTTCGAGCGTGCCAGCGGGGGCAACAAGGGATTGGCGGAGGCTATACAGTCGCTCGATGATAATGGCGACAGACAAGATAGAGGCCAAGATGATGGTCCAAATGGGCCACCCTGCAGCTTCGATAATGGATACCACGGCAGGCTCGCTTTTTAGTCAGAAAGAATCGCGGCACTTTACCAGATTTGCAGGCCAATCGCCCATGCGCTGAAGCGTGTAGCGTACAGATTCAGGCAAATTTTGCCGCTTGCCCGCTGGTAAAAAATCTAAAAAAACGCCCCCTCAAGCTGCTTGAGGGGGCGTTTTTTGGGGCACAGCAGTAGAGGCCGCCTAACGTTCTGCCACAGTCGCGGGGCTACTGGGCGTGAACGTGGTGGGCGGTGGGCCGGGTTGGCGTTCCAGAATCTGGAAAAAGACTTCTTCTGGCTTCACCATGCCCAGCTCGCTGCGGGCGCGTTCTTCGATGGCATTCAGCCCTTGCTTGAGGTCGTTCACCTCGGCGGTCAGGGCTAAGTTACGCGTGACGCGGTTTTCGTTCGCGGTACGCTGTTCAAGCAACTGGGCATCAAGCTGCCACACTCTCAGCCAACTGCCTTTGCCTAGCCACAGTGGCCATTGCAGCGCGGCAAGCAAGGCAATCAGCACGAGGGTGAAGGGGCGCATAAGACCGCTTTACTTGAGGTGGTAAAACGCACCACGCCCTGGGTAGAACGCTGCTTCGCCGAGTTCTTGCTCAATTCGCAGCAGTTGGTTGTACTTGGCCATGCGGTCGGAGCGTGACAGCGAGCCGGTTTTGATTTGCATGCAGTTGGTCGCCACGGCCAAATCGGCAATGGTGCTGTCTTCGGTTTCGCCAGAGCGGTGGCTCATTACGCTGGTGTAACCGGAGCGTTTGGCCAGTTCAACGGCTTGCAGGGTTTCGGTCAGGGTGCCGATTTGGTTGATTTTGACCAGCAGGGAATTGCAAATGCCTTGCTTGATGCCTTCGGCCAAAATTTTGGGGTTGGTCACAAACACGTCATCGCCAACCAGTTGCACGCGGTCGCCGAGCTTATCGGTCAGGATTTTCCAGCCGGCCCAGTCGTGCTCGCTCATGCCGTCTTCGACCGAGATGATGGGGTAGGTGTCGCACAGGGTGGCCAGATAATCTGCAAATTGGGTGCTGGTCAGTGCCAAGCCTTCGCCCGCCAGCTGGTATTTGCCGTCTTTGTAAAATTCGCTAGAGGCGCAATCCAAGGCCAGCAAGACATCTTGACCTGGGACGTAGCCTGCAGCTTCGATGGCTTCCAGAATCAGCTTGAGCGCGTCTTCGTTGGTGGCGAGGTTAGGGGCAAAGCCGCCTTCGTCACCCACGGCGGTAGAGTGGCCTTTGTCTGCGCAGATTTTTTTCAGGGTATGGAAAATTTCTGCACCACAACGCAGGGCTTCACGGAAGCTGTCCGCACCCACAGGGATAATCATAAACTCTTGAATATCCAAGCTATTATTGGCATGTGCGCCACCATTGATGACGTTCATCATGGGGACGGGCATGGCCATTTGGCCTGCGCCGCCTAGGTAGCGATACAAGGGCAAGCCGGCATCTTCGGCAGCAGCGCGTGCCACGGCCATCGAGACCGCCAGCAGGGCATTCGCGCCAAGGCGGCCTTTGGTTTCGGTGCCGTCGAGGGCAATCAAGGTCTTGTCGATAAAGGTTTGGTCAGCCGCATCCAGCCCGACAATCGCTTCGCAGATTTCGGTGTTGATGTTTTCAACCGCTTTGAGTACGCCCTTGCCGAGGTAGCGTTTTTTGTCGCCATCACGCAGTTCTAGGGCTTCTTTTTCACCGGTTGATGCGCCCGACGGCACAGCAGCACGCCCCATGACGCCGGATTCCAGTAAAACATCGGCTTCTACGGTGGGGTTGCCGCGTGAATCCAAAATTTCACGGGCGATAACATCAATAATCGAACTCATAGTTTCCTCTAAAAAAGCGGGCTAAAGGGGGCGGACAGGTTAAAGGGAAAAGGGTAAGCAGCGTGTATTAGAACCTGTTTACGAACTAGCGAACGATGGGTCAGCCAAGGCGAAATTCGGAAAAAAGCACCGTTGGACTTGAGTTCAGACGCATTTTTTTGTGAATTTCAACGCAGGATCACCCGAGTATCGCAGTTCGTAAACAGGTTCTTACAGCGATTGCTCAGCAAAAGGGATTGATTTTACCAAATCATCCAAGGCTTTGAGCGTTGCCAGCAGGGCTTTCATCTTGGGGAGAGGCCACGCGTTGGGGCCATCCGACAAGGCCTTGGCAGGGTCGGGGTGGGTTTCCATAAACAGCCCTGCTACGCCGGCGGCGATAGCTGCGCGTGCTAAAACGGGGACGAATTCGCGCTGCCCCCCCGACACGGTGCCTTGCCCACCAGGGAGCTGTACCGAGTGGGTCGCATCAAATACCACGGGGCATTGGGTTTCGCGCAGGATGGCCAAGCTCCGCATGTCGGAGACCAAATTGTTGTAGCCAAACGAGGCACCGCGTTCGCACACCATGATGTTTTGCCCATCACCACCGGCTTGCAGCGCGGCTGTACGGGCTTTTTCCACCACGTTTTTCATGTCACTAGGGGCGAGAAACTGCCCCTTTTTGAGGTTGACAGGGATGCCAGCGCAGGCCACTGCTTGGATAAAGTCAGTTTGGCGGCACAAGAAAGCGGGGGTTTGCAGCACATCGACGACCGCAGCAACAGGGGCGATTTCGGCAATTTCATGCACATCGGTCAGTACGGGCACACCGATTTGGCGTTTGACCTCGGCCAAGATACGCAGACCTTCGTCCATGCCCAGACCCCGAAAAGAGCTGCCTGCACTGCGATTGGCTTTGTCGAAGCTGGATTTGTAGATAAAGGGGATGCCGAGGGCTTGGGTGATTTCTTTGAGTTGCCCTGCGGTGTCGAGCGCCATTTGTTCGCTCTCAATGACGCAAGGACCCGCAATCAAAAAAAGAGGGTGTTCAAGACCAACGTCAAATCCGCACAATTTCATAGCAAGGCTTTCTGGGAAGGGCGAACCAAGCTGTTGGGGCGGCGAAGCCCCAACAGGGCTGTATTACGCTTTGCTGGCGCGGTAGGCCAGTGCGGCTTCGATGTAGGCTGTGAACAGCGGATGCCCATCGCGGGGGGTCGAGGTGAACTCGGGATGGAACTGGCAGGCAAAGAACCAAGGGTGGTTAGGCAGCTCGATGGTTTCGACCAGCTGCTCGTGTCCTGTGGAACGCCCGCTGATTTTCAGTCCTGCAGCTTCAAGACGTGCGATGTAGTGGTTGTTGACTTCGTAGCGGTGGCGGTGACGCTCGGTGATGCTGTTGCTGCCGTAAATCCGTGCTGCCAGCGAGTCGGCCTCTAGGTCACAGCCTTGGCTGCCCAAGCGCATGGTGCCGCCGAGGTTGGCATTTTCGGTACGGGTTTCGATTTTGCCATCGTGGTTGACCCACTCTTCAATCAGTGCGACCACCGGATAATCTGTGCCGGCATCAAATTCGGTCGAGTTGGCTTGAGCCAGACCGGCCACATCGCGGGCGTATTCAATCAAAGCGATTTGCATCCCAAGGCAGATGCCCAAGTAGGGAATGTTGTGTTCCCGTGCGTATTTCACCGCCAAAATTTTGCCTTCGACCCCGCGCTTGCCAAAGCCGCCTGGTACCAAGATGGCATCCATGTTGTCGAGTGCGGCACAGCCATCGCGCTCGACTTCTTCGGAGTCGATGTAATGGATGTGGACTTGGCTGCGGGTATGAATACCAGCGTGGCTCAGTGCCTCGGACAGGGATTTGTACGATTCGGTCAGGTCAACGTATTTGCCCACCATGGCGATATTAACCGCACGGTTGGGATGTTCGAGTGCATCGACAATTTTGATCCAAACAGACAAGTCAGCGGGGGGGAGTTCGGTGCGCTGTAGATGTTCGGCAATCAGGTCATCAATCCCTTGGGCATGAAGCTGGGCCGGGATTTTGTAGATGCTGGTTGCGTCGTAGCAGCCAATGACGGCGTTTTCTTCGACATTACAGAACAGGGCGATTTTGCGGCGTTCTTCGTCCGGCAGCGGGCGGTCCATGCGGCAGAGCAAAATATCGGGCTGAATGCCGATTTCGCGCAATTCTTTAACCGAATGTTGGGTCGGCTTGGTTTTGATTTCGCCTGCGGTGGCAATGTAAGGCACATAAGAGAGGTGCACATACATGACGTTGCGACGACCCAAGTTGGAGCGCATTTGGCGAATGGCTTCAAGGAAGGGGAGGGATTCAATATCGCCTACCGTGCCGCCGATTTCGACAATTGCGACTTCGGCATTGCCCGCACCGGCATGGATTTTGGCTTTGATTTCGTCGGTGATATGGGGAATCACCTGCACCGTGCCACCCAAGTAGTCGCCACGGCGTTCTTTGGTGATAACGGACTCGTAAACCTGCCCCGTGGTGAAGTTGTTGGACTTCTTCATCTTGGCGCGGATAAAGCGCTCGTAGTGGCCGAGGTCGAGGTCGGTTTCTGCGCCGTCTTCGGTCACAAAGACCTCGCCGTGCTGAAAGGGGCTCATCGTGCCTGGATCGACGTTGATGTAGGGGTCGAGCTTGAGCATGGTCACTTGCAGACCACGCGATTCAAGAATGGCTGCAATGGAAGCGGCAGCGATGCCTTTGCCAAGCGAAGAAACCACACCACCAGTAACAAAAATATATTGGGTCATAGGAGAACGCGCCTAATCGAATGGGGGATTTTATCGCGAAAACACCCGCCACGCCAAATGCTCACAGTCTGCTCGGCACAGGATACTTGAGTCGAGTCTGGCTTTTATGATATAAAGCACGTTTTACTGGTTTCTTGGGAGTAAAGTCACATGGCGCGAGTTTGTAAAGTCACCGGCAAGCGTCCGATGACGGGAAATAATGTTTCCCACGCCAATAACAAGACCAAGCGTCGTTTTCTGCCTAATCTGCAGTATCGTCGTTTTTGGGTTGAAAGCGAAAATCGCTGGGTGCGTATGCGTATTTCTAACGCTGCGTTGCGGACTATCGACAAACTCGGTATCGACGTTGTGCTCGCAGATTTGCGCGCACGCGGCGAAGCTTGATTTTGCGGCGATTAGCACTGAGTTAAAGGTTCAATATCATGCGCGACAAAATTAAACTGGAATCGACTGCTGGCACGGGTCACTTCTACACCACCACCAAAAACAAACGCACTATGCCAGGGAAGATGGAAATCAAGAAATTTGATCCCGTCATTCGTAAGCATGTCGTTTACAAAGAAACCAAGCTGAAGTAACAATCAGCCGTTTCTGGTGGCACAAAAAAACCTCCTGCACTTGTGCTTGGAGGTTTTTTTACGTCTATTTGGGGGCGCACTGGTCGGGCTGGGGGAGAGGCCGAGGTACGCTTATTTTGCCGCGACTGTGCGCATCGCCAAGCAAAGGTCTTGCCACGCTTTGGCCTTGTCTCGCAACGTGCGGAGCAAATACGCGGGATGGTAGCTTGCAATCAGCGGAATGCCTTGGTAATCATGGCACTGCCCGCGCAGCTTGCCTATTGGTGTCTCTGTGTTCAACAAGCTCTGCGCGGCAAAGCTGCCGAGTGCCAAAATCAACTGGGGCTGCATCAGCGCGATTTGCTGCGCCAAAAAAGGCTGGCACGCCGTAATTTCATTGGCTTGCGGGTTGCGATTGCGCGGCGGGCGGCATTTCAGCACATTGGCAATATACACATCCGTGGCGGGGTTTAAGCCCAGACTACGCAGCATGGCATCCAGCAGCTGACCCGCCGGTCCGACAAAAGGCAAACCTTGCCGGTCTTCTTGCTCGCCAGGGGCTTCGCCGACCAGCAGCCAGCGTGCATGTGGATTACCTCGTCCAAACACAGTCTGTGTGCGGCTTGAAGCCAAGTCGCACGCCGTACAGCCTGCTACGGACTGTTCAAGGGTGAGCCATGCGGAAGGGCACGCGGGGGCGACAAGTGCTTGCGTTTCAGGTTCAAGCGATACCATTGGGGGCGGATTGGGGTCATGGCGCAACTGCCAGCGGGGCGCAAGACCCAGCGCATCCAGCAAATAGTGCTGCCGCAGGCTGGTCATAGTGGGCGCACCAAAATCAGCGCATCTTCTCGTGCGGCACTGGGATGCGCGGCGGGGTAATAGGCTTTGCGCCGCGCCAAGGGTTGAAACCCCTCGGCTGCATAAAAGGCCTGTGCCCCCGTATTCCCTGCGCGGACTTCCAGCAAAAGCCGCTCTGCGCCTTGTTGACTGGCAGCCTCCATACAGGCTGCCAGTAAGGCATGGGCAATTCTTTGGCGACGCGCGGCGGTTGTTACGGCGAGGTCTAAAACTTCGGCCTCCTCACACACCACAGACCACACCAAGAACCCGAGTAACTCCCCTTCTGGGGTCTGTGCGCCTACCATCTGGTGTCCCTGTTCCAACGAAGCACGGTAGGACGCAGCCGACCACGGCGAGGCATTGGCTTCTTTAGAGAGTGCCGCGAGGGCATCACTCTCTGCTGTGGTCAGCGTTGCCAGTTGATACAGCTTCTTCATTTAGCCTGCCGCTCGCTGGTTTTCTGTGCCACGTTATCCCGCACATACAGCAAATTCAGGTCTTCAACGGCGCACGCGGTCAGCAAGCCTTGTTGCGCCTGTGCCAGCAGCACGTCTGCACGCGGGCTGGCTGTACCATCTAAGTGCGCCAAATCCGTCCCCATTCTGGCGTGAAAGAGCTCGGTATACACCCCTGCGCCACTCCCCACGACAGACCATTCGGTTCCCGTAGGTAAAGGCAGGGTTTCTGGGTGGTAGAGCCCAGCAGGTAGGGCGGCACTGGGTTGCCCATCCACAAAAGCGGCGGCATAGACTTGCCCCATTCTGGCATCAATACAGGCAAGGGTATGGCGAGCCGGTTGCGCGGCGGCCAGTACCGCCAGTGTGCTGGCCGGATAGACCGCCCAACGATGCACCAGTGCCAAGCCCTGCGTAATGCCACAGCCAATCCGTAAGCCGGTAAACGCACCAGGACCATGGCAAAAAGCGATACCTTCGATGTCAGTCAGGCGGGCGGAAAGAGAGGTCAATAATTCGGCGAGAGTCGGCAAGAGGCATTCAGCATGTTGTTGTCCCACATGCTGATGGAAGGTGCGCAGCGTGCCGCCGACGGAGACCGCTACGCTCAGAAATTCGGTAGAGGTGTCTAGGGCGATTAAATTCATACAGAGCGTTCTAAGAACCTTGCGATGCGAGGGTCATTCCGTGTTGAAGTGTGCCGAAAACCTAGGTTGATTTAAAACCAACGACCCGTTTTTAGCTCAATTTCGCTTTGGCTGCGAGCCCCTTCACTCGCCAAACCTTGAATAAGTCTAGGGCAGCAAAAGAAGGGAAGGGCAGGCCAGTGGAATGCCGCGATTAGAGTCGGAAATGCTCTAGCCAAGAAATGGCATCAATGTGGCATTGGTTGAATTGGGCAGGTGTCAATCCCAACTGCAGCACACGGGCAGAGAGTTCGTCGGTATTAGGCCATTCTGCCGCTTCAACCACTTTGAGCACTTCGCCGTAGCCCCCTTCTCGGGTAAGCAGGGCGGCTTCTAGGTTAGGGGGTAGCGAGACGGTTTCGAGTACCCGAGCCATCGGCATGTCGAACAAGGTATCGAGTAAGGAGAATAAGCCGACAATAAAGAGGTTGTCGCCATCCAAGTAGCAATCTGGCGGCAGACGTTGCCCGATGCACTCAGCTAAACGCGCCCGAATCACCGCTGTTTTGAGCAGTGCGGGGGGGGCACCGGCTTCTTTGCTGACATTCACCAGCAATAAGGTTAACCAACGGTAGAGCTTTTGGTAGCCCAGTAAGGTAACGGCTTGCCGGAAGGACGAAATTTTCTGGTTAAATGAAAATCCTGCTGAATTGACGTATTGCAGTAATTTATAACTGGTTGCCGCATCGCTTTTCAGTACTTGCTCAATTTCCACAATCTCTGCGTTTTGGCGGAGCTGGTTCAGCAGCGTCAAAATATGGGTAAAACTCGCATGGATATTTTGCTCAGCCAGCGTTTCGGGGTGTGTGAAATAGCTACCCTGAAAGATATCGAAGCCGATATCAAACGTGTTCTGAAAAGCTTGGCGTGACTCCACACCACTGGCGATAATTTGTCGGTGGGGCTCACGCAGGCGTTGTAGCTCTTGGTGCAATGCCTCGACAGAGAGGTCTTCCACATCCAATTTGACATAGCTAGGGGCTTGGCTCGGTGGCAGATTGGCCGCGTCCTTACGATGCCCGTTTAGGTTCAATACGCCGTAGCCATGCGAGTGCAAAGCACTGAGTAAGCCAGAAGGCTGAGCAATGGCATCTACACGAGAATCGAGCACAAACGACAAGGTGGAATGCGGCGGTAAGGCATCGGGTACGGGGCATTGCCCTTTGCCGGCTAAAATCAAGATAAGGGTGGTGTCTAGCAGGGGCGTGGTGTCGATTTCGCCCAAGATGCTCAGTGCCCCTGTTAAGTCGGGCAGGCGCAACATCCCTGGAATGGGCTGCATATAGATTTCGTAGCCAACAATTTGTTGGTAACGATCAAGGAGAGGGGTTCTGCTGATGCAGGCGGATGCCATAAGGGAAGCCTGATTAAGTGCCATTCCAAGACCCAATTCGGCGAATAAACAAAACTGAGAGAGGGTAGATGGAATAATAAACCCCCGCCTCCCTGCGCAACTGAGTAGGCAGACCGACGGGGATTAGGTGAAAAAAGCTAAATTCGGTCAGTTGCCAAGCAGGTCTGGTAAGCGGACATGATTTTGTTGACCCGGTAGCGCAGCTTGTTGCGCTGCGGCTGCTTCGGCCAGTAAGTCCTCCATGTCTAGCACCAATACCACAGAGCCATCACCGGACAGAGTAGCACCTGCCACCCCTTTCGGGCGAATATTTTGTAGCGGTTTAATGACCACATCATCCCGCCCTACAAAGGCATCAATCGACAAAATAAAGGCTTTGTCTGCAGACTGCATGAGCACACCAAAGTGAGGGTGCTGCGTGGCTTTCCAGCCCAACAAATCAGCCAGACTACGAACGGGCAAGATTTCATCCCGCACCACAATGGTGGGGCGACCGGAGACTTCTTGGATGGCACTTTCTTCGATAGGGATAATTTCCCGCACCATCGCCAAAGGTACAGCGAAAGGCTGACCACAAACCTTCACCACCAGTACTGGCAAAATAGCCAAGGTGAGTGGGAGAGAAATGCTAATCCGCGTACCTTCGCCGACTTCGGAGTTGATATCGATGCGGCCATTGAGGCGTTGGATATTGGTGCGCACCACATCCATGCCCACGCCACGCCCAGAGACATTCGAAATTTGGTCTTTGGTCGAGAAGCCAGGCAAGAAAATAAGCTGCAGTGCTTGCTTGTCATCAAGGCTGTTGGCAGTTTCGAGATCAATCAAGCCTTTTTCAACAGCCTTTTTTCGCAACGCTTCAGCACGCATCCCTTTACCATCATCGGTAATTTCAATCAGGATGTGGTCACCGACCTGTTGTGCTGAGAGCTCAATCACACTCTGGGTTTTTTTGCCCACCGCGAGGCGTTCTTCTGGTGTTTCTACACCATGATCCACGGCATTACGGACAAGGTGAACAAGGGGGTCGTTCAAATCCTCGATCATGGTTTTATCAAGCTCGGTGTCTTCACCGATGATAACCAACTCGACTTCTTTCCCGAGTTGACGGGCAAGGTCGCGTGCCAAACGGGGGTATTTTTGAAATAGCCGACCGATGGGCTGCATCCGTGTTTTCATCACGGCATTTTGCAAATCACCCACCAGTAAATCTAACTGGCTCACGGCTTCATCGAGGGAGCGCAGGGTGTTGCCGTCTTGCTTGCCTTGCAAAATCTCGGTGCGCAAGGTAGTTAGGCGGTTTTTGGTCAGGCCAATTTCACCAGAAAGATTCAGCACTTGGTCAAGCCGCTGCGTATCAATCCGAATGGTATTTTCTTGGGGAGCCGGTGCCATCGCGTTAGGCTTAGAAGGTGCGCGCGCGGTGCTGGCAGGCGGGGGGGCTGGTGGTTTAGGAGCCGGTATGGCGGGCACAGCAGCCTGAGGCTTAGGCGCGGAGGCCGAAGCCGGTACCACAACCGCTTGGTAAAGGTGTTGCCAATCAGGACCATCCGCAGGAGACGATGCCGCCGCTGGTGCAACAGCGACCGGTATCCGCGAGGGTTCTGGCGGTAGGTTGATGACGGTAATCGGCTGGTCAGCATTGAGTGCGCGATCCAGTGCCTCTAGCAGCATGGGGTCAGCACTTTCGGGCATCCGCCCTTGGCGTAGTACGTCAAACATTTCACGCACCGTGCCCGTGGCATCCATGATGGAATCCATCACTTCTGATGTGAGCTGAATTTCGCTGTTACGTAGCTTGTCGAACAGATTTTCAGTGCGGTGGCACAAGTTCACCAACGGAATGACATTCAAAAACCCCGCACCCCCTTTGATGGTGTGGAAGCCACGAAAAATATCGTGAAGCATGTTTTTGTCGTCAGGCCGCCGCTCTAGCTCAACCAGTTTGTTGTCTACATCAGATAACAGCTCACAGGATTCTGTTAGAAAGTCCTGCAGCAAATCATCCATTCCGCCGAATTCACTCATCTCAATCCTCGTCTCAGCATGGGGCGTGGTGGTGGTTTACTGTCTTAAAAACCTAGGCTGTCGAGCAGGTCATCGACCTGTTGCTGGCTGGTTACCACGTCATTTCGACCCTCTGCATTGATTACAGGGCCATTTAAAAGACCGCACTTATCTGGTTCAATTTTGGGGTCAGAAAACTCAACCAAGAACGAAAGCAACTCGCTCTCCATGAGTTGAATCATGTCCACAATTTTTTTAATCACTTGCCCCGTGAGGTCTTGGAAATCTTGCGCCATCATAATTTCTAAAAGCTGGGTACGTGTGCCTTGGGTATGGGTAGGCACCGCGTGTAGGTAATCGCGGGTTTCAACCGAGAGGGCTTTAAATGCCTCTACTGACAGTTGATTCGCATAAAGCCTATCCCAGCTAGCAGCGAGTGCAGTGGCTTTGTTTTCTAGCGTATCTTGTAAAGGTCCGGCTTGGTCAACGGCGTTCAACGCCCGCATGGCCGCATTTTCGGTCAATGAAGCAATGTAGGCCAGCCGGTCTTTGGCATCAGGGATGGCAGACGTGGCACGCTCTAGGGATTTATCAAATCCGACTTCATGCAACGCATCATGTAGCTTCCGCGTCATCCGCCCCACGCGAGAGTACATCTCAGCGACTTGAGGGTTGATTTCCGGTATAGCGGAGCATGTGTCAGGCATCGCTGCCACCACGGCATCTTCTTGAACGCTGAGGCTATCAAAGAGAGCTTGCAGTTCGTCATTATCGCCACTGCTTGCCGCCAAAGAGCGCGCGGAGGCTGCCACTGGCGCAATCGCCACAGGAGGATCTACCGGTGCGGCTTGGTGCGCTACCGTGTCAAACAGAGCCTCAAGCTCGGGGGAGTCACCACTGGTATTACTTGTCATCGGCGCAGGGGGTGTCTTTGCCGCGCTTACCAGCGTGTTAAATAGGTCTTCCAGCTCTGGCGAATCGCCACTTTCCAAAACGTGGTCAGGCACGATGGACTCTCCAGCAGCTACGGTTTGTTAAGAAGGTTGTGATTTTGGAATACTTTGGTCAGCTTCTCTTCCAGCGTTGCCGCCGTAAAAGGCTTCACAATGTAGCCAGAAGCACCACCAGAGGCCGCTTCGATGATATTTTCGCGCTTTGCTTCAGCGGTAATCATCAAAAAGGGAAGGTGTTTGAGGTGGTTATCTGCCCGTACGGCTTTAAGTAGTTCAATGCCCGTCATGTTGGGCATATTCCAGTCAGAGATAACAAATTCAAAGTGAGATGTGCGCAGCTTGTGCAGTGCGGCCTGGCCATCTTCTGCTTCGTCTACATTCGTAAAACCCAATTCTTTCAACAAGTTGCGCAAAATGCGTCGCATGGTAGAAAAATCATCTACGACAAGGAAGCGTAAGTTTTTATCTGCGTCGATCATGTTCTAAAGTGTCCTAATCATGTTGAATTGTTTGAGAAAGTGCCGTGATTCTAAAACAGTTCACATGGCATTACCGTTGCAAAAACGGGATCATTGTTTCGGCCAGCAAGGCAGGTTCAAACTTTGCTACGTAAGCATCGACACCCACGCTTGCCCCCATGGCTCGGTTAGCATTAGAAGAAAGCGAGGAGTGCATTACAACGGGGATGTTCGTAAAGCGAGGGTCGTTTTTAATCAATCGTGTCAGCACATAGCCATCCATTTCTGGCATTTCTGCATCGACCAAAATTAACTTCAGAATATCATGCAGGCTTTCGCCGTCATTCCACAGGCGGCTGGCAAAGGCTTGTAAGCGTTCCCATGCTTCTCGACCATTATTGGCTTGGTGGTATTTCACCCCCATTTTATCCAACACACCGGTGATTTCCTTACGTGCCACAACCGAGTCATCGCAGAAGAAAACAAACTGGTCAGTATCAAGATTGGCTTTGGGAATATCGGGAATGCGCGTTTCACCAATTACAGAGGAGAGAATTTGCTCAACATCCAAAATCGACACCAGCTTGCCATCTTCTAGCTCGGTGATGGCGGTAATCATCGCCGACTGGTTGTTGGCGACCATATTTTCTGGTGCGCGTACTTTGTCCCAATCTACGCGGATAATTCTGTCTACGTCGCCCACCAAAAAGGCCTGCGTACTCTTGTTAAACTCCGTCACGATCATCGAGTTATACACCCCATCGGCACGCGTATTGGCGATAAACCGATGAAGGGAAATAACAGGAATAATGTTGCCCCGTAACGAAATAACCCCTTCAACCCCAAAGGGCATGTTGGGCGTTTTAGTTACATGAGGAGTCTGGGATACCTCGCGCACCTTAAAGACGTTAATCCCAAAAGTTTCTCGCGTGCCAAGCGTAAACAGCAGGATTTCCATTTTATTGGACCCTGCAAGCTTGGTGCGTGCATCAATATTGGCAAGTAACGAAGCGTCAGTCGTGGTCATCTCGAAACCTTGATCAGAATGAGTAAAGCGCTACTGCTTAGGCTTCCAGCTTGAGCAATTGGCGGATTTTTTGTGCCAGCTTGTGTGGCTCAAATTTCGAGACGTATTCATCCACCCCGACCGACTGTCCTAGCTTTTGGTTGGAATTACCCGACAGCGAGGAGTGCATAAGAACAGGAATGCCAGCGAAGCGTGTGTCTGTTTTTACCAGTTTTGTCAGCATATAGCCATCCATCTCTGGCATTTCTACATCCGTCAAAATAAGGTGGAGTAGGTCTTTTAGGGGGCGTTGTGCGGTATCGGCCTGCGAAGCCAAACGTTGCAGTTCATCCCATGCCTGCCGGCCATTGATGGCAGCGGCGTGGTGAATATTCATTGCGTCTAGGGTGCGCTCAATCTGTTTACGCGCCACCGTCGAGTCATCGCAGTAAAACACCATCCGTTGCTCTGTGACAGGCTGGATATTGACGTATTGGAACGAGTCATCAATCTGAGTGGTTTCAGAAAGCACTTTTTCCACATCAATCATCATCACCAAGGCGTTGTTTTGCAGCTCGGTCACGGCAGTGACCAGCCCGCCCATCCGGTTAGAAATCATCTCAGGGGGAACACGCATCAGTGCCCAATCGAGGCGCAAAATGGTATCGACCGCTTCAACCAAAAAGCCCTGCGTATGACCGTTGTACTCAGTCACAATCATGATTTCGGGTTTGCTTTCGGTCACAATACCAGTGTATTTGGCAAGGTCAATCACAGGGACAAGCTGTCCGCGCAGGCTCACCATGCCTTCCACCGAGGCATTCATTTCTGGTGCGGTGGTGACTTCAGGTGTTCGCATAACTTCGCGAACCTTAAAGACGTTAATCCCAAAGGTTTCTCGACGGTTCGTGCGTTGGTCAATACCAAGCGAGAACAGCAAGATTTCCAATTTGTTGGTGCCTGCGAGCTTGGTGCGCGCATCAATTTTTTTCAGAAGTTCAGACACTGCCTGCTCCGCAAGTCGCTAATGTGTGACACTGTATCGGTTCTGCCAGCCTAAGCTTGACGCAGTTTCCACCCGCTCGGCAAGCGCAAACGCTTAATCCGACTCGCCGCCATTGTAATCAAAAAACATCGCCTCACGTCAGACTTAAATATGACCCCACATCCAATTTCAGGCGGAAGCGCAATTTCTACTGGCTTAGAGCAGGCATTTGACCGCTTTGCCAGCGTTTCTGGGCACTTAATCGACACCTATCTGGCGTTACAACAACAAGTTGCGCATCTTTCTAATCAGCTTGAAGCCGCGCACCAACAGCTCAGCTTGCAGGGTGCCGAAAATACCTCGCTGCTCAACCGCTTGTCGCTGTTGTTAGGGATGTTGCCTGCGGGCGTGCTGGAGCTCGACCCTGACGGCTTGATTTCGCGCCAAAATGCCGCTGCACAAAGCTTGCTGGGGGCAGACTGGGTAGGACGACCATGGGCAAATTGCTTTCCTGTTTTTCAGGCAGATGCAGGGCAGGATTGCTTTCTCTATCTGCACCCCGACGGCTCACCGCGCCATGTGTTGTTGCAACAACAGCCACTTCCCGAATCTGCAGGGACGATTGTGGTGGTGCAAGATATTACCCGTAGCCGCGCCATGCAAGACACGCTGGCCAGTCAAGAACGGCTGGCCTCGATGGGACGGATGGCGGCCTCATTAGCGCACCAGCTCCGCACCCCGCTCACGACTGCCATGCTTTATACCTCGCATCTCACCCGCGATTTTTTGTCAGAGTCAGACCGCAAACGCTTTGCAAGCAAGTCGCTTGCCCGTTTGCAGGCACTTGAGGCACGGGTGGCGGACATGCTGGAATTTGTGCGTGGCGATGCCCCCGACCCTGTGTGGCTCAGTGTGCCAGAGCTGCTGGCCGAAACCTTTCAAGAATTTGAGCCTCATGTTTCGACGCATGCGCTGCGGCTCATTTGGCCCAGCACTGCCCCCAAGGCATGGGTCAAGGGTGAGCATCGCGCTTTTGTCGGGGCATGGCTTAATTTGCTTGAAAACGCACTGGTGTTTGCGCCACCCCATAGCGCGTTGATTGTCAGCGCGGTTTTTGCCGATGACTGTTTTCTGTTTAGCGTGGCCGACCAAGGTGCAGGTGTGCCCAAAGAGCACCTTGAGCGTATCTTTGACCCGTTTTACACCACGCGTCCCGAAGGTACAGGACTGGGCTTGGCGATTGCCCGCCGTGTGGCTGAGTCAGCGGGCGGTACACTGACCTTGGACAACGGTACCGTCGGTGCGTGTTTTAGAATGCGCCTACCTGCTGTGACTCGCCCCCCCTATTAAAAAAACGAGGGGGTGTTGATGTGCCGTCCGTTTCGTTATGTGTTCTTTGACATCCTCCCCCACCTCTCGCCAGAACTTCGTTCTTAGCGCACCCGATAAG
>CALMOJ010000239.1 GCA_937871815.1 uncultured Neisseriales bacterium | reverse complement strand
GTTATATAGCCGCTGCATACTGTCTGCGGCGGACACCATGTCTTTGTCTGCCACCCCCATGCTGTCTTGCAGCACGCTAATAGCATCGGCGGTTTCGCTAAATCCGGTCTTGGTCAGGATAGACAAGTTTGCGGTGGCTTCGCCCGCGCCACCAATGACTGTTTTTGCATCCATCCCTTTTTGCACCAAGACCCGCATCATGTCGGTGAATTGGGCGGTGGTGCCTGGCAGCTCTGCGCCGAACTTGGCGGCCATTTCTGAGACTTTTGCAAACTCGGGGGCGACCACACCGCCCGCGCCCATCATCGCGACTTTGAGCTGGGTTGAGGCATCCTCGGCCTCGGCGAAGGCTTTGGCGGGGGCTAACACAGCCGCCCCTGCCACTGCCCCCGCCCCTGACATGGCCATGCCTGGCCCCGCCAATTTGTCGCGCTGTGCCATGCCGCTATCGTAGCGGGCTTTGACTGCCTGTTTTTGGGCAAGTACCTGATTTCTGGCTTTGAGCTTGGCCGTCTGTTCGTCCAGCGCGGAGCTGGTGGATTTTGTCTGTTCGCGCAGCGTGCGCTGATGTTGTGCGAGGTTTTTTGTTTCTACCCCCGCACTGCGTAGTGTGTCGCGCAGCCGCTGCTGCTTAACCGCCAACTCGCCCTGTTGTGTCTTTAGGTCTCCAGCGGCTTTTTTTGCGGCATCAAATGCCCGTGACAGGGCTTTTGTCGGCTCTGCCGTTGACTGCATTTGCCCAGATAGGGCTTTTACTTTGTCTTGTGCGGATTTAAGCGCAGCACCGGTTACGCCGAGCTGGGACGACACCTTGCGGTAGCTGTCCATTTGAGACTGGGTTTTGTCCAGCTCCCGCATTTTGTCGCGTAGGGATTTGACTTCTTTTGACAGGCCATTACTGCTGGCCATGAGTTGCTTAATCGGGGCGGTGGCTTTGTCTATCGCGCTGAGTAAAATTTCTAATTTGAGCTGCTTCTCACTCATCTGCCTGACTCCTCACCCGCGCCCGCTCGCGCCACTCTAAAATCTCTGTGATGCCCATTGCGTAGAGCTCCGATGGCGGCCAATGGAAAATGGTCGCAATGTCCGCCATCGCGTCTTCTACGCAGTCGCAGAGTCGAATTGTTCCCGATCTGCTTTCTTCAGTAAAAAACTGGCGAGTTTCCCCGCTGCTTCGGTCAAATCGGCTAGGTCCATTTTGTTCACGTCTGCTTCGGTGAGGGTGGGGATGCTAATACGGGGCAGCACTTTGACCAGTGCGGTCACTTGCATTTGCAGCACGTCGCTAATCGACACGCCGCGCAAATCCCCCGCTGTGGGCTTCCTGAGGGCGATGCTATTGATGGTCTGGTCGCCGCGCTGGATAGGCACATCCAGCGTCATGGTTTTTTCTGTCATGGTGTTTTCCTTTGTTGATTATTGGCCGATGGCTTTTCTGATTTCAGCCCAGCGGTCTGTGCCGTTGATAAAGAAAATTTTATTCAGCAGGTCAATTTCGACGACTTTATTCCCGTTGATGGATTCTTTGTAATAGGTAATGGCGGTTTTTACTTTCACCTCGGTCAGCTTGCCCGCCTTAGCCTGACCTGGGTCAATTTCTTCGTGCCGACCCATCATTTCGATTTCGACCGCATCAATTTCTTCGGTGTCGTCGCGCTGATACGCACCGGCGAAGCGCATCAATACGCCGCTGATTTTGCCGCCGAAGTCGTTGACGATGTCGCGCATATAGCCGCCGTAGGTGTGCTCGGCTTCGAGCATCCCGACCCCCATATTGATTTTCACCGGCCCCACGCCCGCCGCGCTGTAGTCTTCCAGCTTGAGGTGCAGTTTAGGGCGGTGGAATTCCATACATTGACCGATGAAATTATTGCCGTTGTAGAACACATTAAAATCTTTTAGCGTGCGTGGGAGAGCCAAAGCGAGCCCCTTTCTTTAGGATTTAAGATTTAATCCGGTCGGCAAAATCTAATAGATATTTGTCGGTAATCCGCTGGCGGAACATGCCATTTTCGAGCGGCGGCACGGGGGTGTAATCGTAATCAATGGTGAGCTTGCCGATTTTTAGCGATTCGGTCATATTGACCGAGGTATCAAACCATGCATTAAAGCCGAGCAAATAGCGGTTAGCCACCCACTCTCGGCCTTTTGCATTGAGCCCCGCGATAATGTCGCGCACCAAGGTGGGGTGCATGGGCAAATCTGCTGCCCAAAAATGCGCATCGGCCATTTTTTCGGACACGGCTTGTGCCGACCGGACGTAATTCTCAAAGCAAAAAATCGGATCGATTGAGCATGTGCGCTCGCCCCAGAAACGGAAGCCGCCACGGTTCACGATGGTGGTGACTTGGTGGCTATTTAAATAGCCTGCGTCGGTATCAGAATTCTGCAAATCCCAATACACGTCATGGCTTACGCCTGTCACGCCATTTACCACAACATTGGATAGCGTCTTATGCCAGCCCACTTCATTGTCAATTTTTGCCCGCAGCCCTACAGCCACGGCCACGGCACTTTTTCTTTTTTCTGATTTTGTCTGGGCATCCCAATAGACAAAATCAGGCCAAATCACCATCGCCTCGCGCTGACCAAATTTTTCGCGGTACTTCACCGCTTCTTCTTTGTTTTTGCAGCCATAGGCAGACAAATAAGCAAACCCGCGCAGTTTTTGAGCCACAGCAATCAGCTCTACCGCCACATCAATATTGTCTAGCCACGGCACAGCAAAAATACAGGGGCGCAATTTGAGCGTTGACTCGGCAGAGAGCAAAGCTTGCATCCCCAAATACTTGCCATCCGCGCCCATCCCGCCAATCAGGTTTGCCGTGGTTGCTGCATCGTCGGCACCCTCTGCTACCCGCACCACGATAATGCTGGGGCTGCATTGCTCGGCAATGGTAGATAAGGTGTTAGACAGCGTGCCGCTGTGCCCCGCTTTTGCAATCGCGTAATACACGTCGGTGACCAGCACCGCTTTATTGAGCGGGAATGCGTCTGCATCGGCATCGTCTGCGGTGCAAACCACGCCGATAACGGCGGTGCTCACGCCGTTGATAATGTTCACGCCGTCGTTGATTTCAATGACGCGTAGGCCGTGGTGATAATCTGCGGGCATCACGCCCTCCTTTCACATTTCACATCATGTCTGGCCAGCGCAGCCGCGCAAGGCGGCTGCGGCGGGCATGGCTTACAGCGCGTGAGCCAGCCCGACCACGTCACCCACCACCGCCGTCGCCCCACCCGTTTTGGCTTGGTAAGGCATGGCCACGCCTGCCAGCGGTGCGAGCGTGGTGTGGAGGGCATCGAGCTTGGACATCAGCGCGGCGGGGTCTTTTGCAGATGACAAATCGTGCAGTGTCACTAACAAAAACTGCACAGCATCCAAGGCCACACCGGTTTGGCTTGCATGGTCACGCCCTGTGTGGTCTTCGATTTTTGCGCGGGTGACGGTACGGGCGTGTTGCTTGTAGCCCGCTTCGGCGGTTTCTTCGGTGCAATCAAGGTCGCACCCTGCTGCGTAGCGTGTGCCGAGGATGACGGCGGGTTTGAGTAGCTGCATTGTGTGTTCTCCTGCCCGCCGACGATGCGGTGGGCGGTTGGTTAAGCGGTAGGCGTTTCTAGGTGGTTAATGCGGTTGGTTAGGTGCAGGATTTCGCCATTAAGCCCTGACAAGGTGCGGGCGGTGGCCAGCAAAAACTGGTTGAGATACAAGTCAAGTTGCGTGCGGGCTTCCTGTTGGATTTGCGCCCCGAGGGCTTGCACATCAACCGGCACATACTCAAATCGGAGCGGGGTGTCGGTGTCGCGGCTGACCAGAACAAAAAAGCTGAACGAAAATCCGCGTCCTTTATATTGACCGCCCGTCTCTGGCGAATACTGGGCGGCGGCGTAAAGCGTGCCGTCGGCCAGCTCTAGCCCGATTTCGGTGATATTGACTTCAATATCCGGCGAGATTTCGCCGTGGATTTTTGTCACACCAGGTGATAGCCGGTCTACGACCAGTGTGCTGAGGGCGAGCTTGCGGTTTGCCAGCCGTGTGGCTTTTGCGGGCACGGCCAGCGCACCATCGCCGACGACAATGGCGGTAATCGGTGGCATGGGGATGCCGTTAAATAGCGCGTCGTCTTCTCGGCGGCGACCGGCTTCGGTGACGGTAAGTAACATTTGATTGATGCTCCTGTTAAGAGCCCACCGCCTACCCATCCCCTAGGAGGGCGGGCAGGCGGTGGGGTGTTACACCAGCTCTACAATCGAGGTGACATCAAACAGACGAGCCGGATTGACGGTTTCACCAGCCACGCGGATTTGCCACTCTTGCAAGCCAGCAGGCAGCTTGAAGGTCGCTCGCGTGGTGCGGACTTTGCCATCGGTACTGGTGCTGTGCTCGGCCACGGTCGGGGTGATGATGGTCGCCCCACCATTGGTCAGCAGGGTGTATTCCAGCTTGTGCAGGATGGGGTCAAAGCCCGCGCTCTCGAATACCAGCTTGACCGTGTCCCCCGTCACCGTGCGGGGCTTGGTGATAAAGGTCATTTTGTTGGTCGGGCGGAACACCGTGATATTGCTCGCGTCGGTATTAATCAGCGGCATCACGTCTTTGTCGCCAGTCATGACCAAGCGGGCGGGGGTGTAGGGCGGCAAGTCAATGTTATTTTCCAGCACGCTGATGGGCTGCCAAGTGTCATTGATTTGCACTTCGACCCCGACGGTCCCGTTGTGGTTGGCTTGCTGCACCAGCTGCAATTTCGCCGAGCTAATCCCGCCGCTCAATTCCATCGGATTGATTTCGATGACTTGGCGGGTATTGCTGCCAAAGTCGGCGCAAATCAGGTTGTAGCACAGGTCTTTGCTGGAATCGCCGACCCAGAAATACGCGTCTTGGCAGGCAAACACTTGGCCGGTCTGGTCAATATTGATGTTGAAGACCACGTCAAATCGGGCTTTAGAGCCAATCACAATGGCGACTTGCTCACCGGCTTTCAGCAGGACGGGCATACTCCAATTGACGCGGCACTTGACCGGCGTGCCCGCGACGTTGGCGTAATTCACATCTTCTGCAAACGTACCTTCGCAAATCACGTCGGTGAGCACCGGTGCGCCCTGTTTGGCGCGGACCAGCAGGATTTTGGGCAGCGCGGCGGCTTTATACGTGCCGGGTGACATCAAGCCCAGCTCAATCCCTGTGCACACTTGCGGTTTGGACACTTGCAGGGTCTGCCCCAGCCACGCATAGCCGGACAGATTGGCCACCGCTGGGTTGCTCGTGGAGTAGGTCGTGGTGGTGGAATACCAGCCGTAGTAGCGGTACCAGTGCCAGTAATACCCGTAGTAGTCGTGCCAGTACCAGTAATTGTAGGAATATCTGACCGAGCAATCGAATGCGTTATTGGCAAAGACGTTGAGCACGCTGGTGGGCAGCGTGCCGCTGGCGGTGCGGGTGACCAGATTTTCGACAAAATTGGGCAGCAGCCAAGTGCCGATTTGCTTGGCGGTGTCGGCATAGCGGCGGTCGAGGCGGCGGACGGAATAGCCCTCATACGGGAAGCGCAGGCCGTATTCGACGTTGGCTCGATACATGGGATTATTGGTCTGGCCGTCGTTATTGCTTACGCCCATATCGACGGGTTTCCAGCTCGGATTGACGCGGGATTTGCCAACAACTTGGGCGAGGCGTTCGGCCTCTTGAATCAAATTGATGGACAGCCGTTCTTGGCTGGAAATGCGGTTAGACAGCTCGGTGATGCCGCCCATAGTCAAAGCGGTGTGCAGCTTTTTGACGGTGGGGACGGCGACGGTGGGGCTGAGGTCAAAAGCCACGTCGCCGTCGTCGGTAATCAAGCGCGGGAGCTTTTCGAGCACTTCTCGCGCCAAGCGGCGGTCTGACTCGATGGCTTCGATAAGGCTGGCGATGTCTGCCATTTTTTATCTCCGTGATGTGAGGTCATGCCCAAGCAAAGCGGCGGCTCTGCTTGGGCGTTCAGCGGGGTGGGTTACAGAGCTTGGGCGGCTCGCATGGCGGCGATGTCGGCAGCCAGCTTGGCTTCGGCAGCGGTAATCACGGCGAGATCAGCTTGGTATTCCGGCAGGGCTTTAATTGCATCGATGTCTGTGGTGTAAGCATTGACACGCTCGATTTGGTAATCCGCAATCATGGTGGCGATGTCAGCATCACTCATGGCATCCAAGCGGGCTTGCAGGGTATCGGTAGGATCAACATAGAAACGCTGGCCATTTGGCAAAGGCAGGGAGTAGTAGGGGACATACTTGGTCAGGATGTCAGATTTTGTCTGGATGGCCTTGATATCTGTAAGCGCGTCAAAGCTGTAACGGATTGACGCGGGGTGATCCAAGACGGTGAAAATCTTGTTGTTAAGAGCCGTTTTATTGGCATCAATAATTGTTTTTTCGTTGGCAAAAACGGCTTCGCTGGTCAGACACACAATTGGGTTTTTATACACAATGCCGGTCGTCACGCCCACGCGACCCGAGCTGTCCAAATAGGTATCAAACAGCAGGCCAATGTCGGTGCTGGCTTGGATGGCGGCGGCTTCGAGGGCGGTCACTTTGCTGGAGACATCGACGACTTGGGCGGCAATGGCCTCCGCACCGGTGCCCGAGGCAGACAGGCGCAGGCCGAGCTCTTCGAGGGTATCGAGTGCGGCGGGGGCGGCTCCGACGACAGCGGCGATTTTGCTGTCCAGCTTGCTATCGAGTGCGGCATCGGCAGACGCGGCTTGGGTTTTAAGATCATTCAGCGCGGCGGCAAAGGCCAGTTTGTCGGTGCCGGCGGTGGTTTTGCTGGCGGCGACATCGGCAACCAAGTTGGACAAGCCGTTGCGGACGGTGTCGGTGTCGTTTTTAACTGTCATGGCGAGGGCGGCGACGGCTTGCACGTCTTGGCCAATCATTTGGCCAAATTGGGACAGGGTGTGGGTGGTCACTGGGGCGGGTGTAGGCATGGTGTATTCCTCGGGTGTGGGGTGTGGGGTTTGGTTGGGGTGAGACGCGTAAAAAAGGGATAGGGCATTGTGATTTGCGCCCGCGCGGTGGGTCACGGGGCGGGGGGCGTAGCACGGCCTGATACAGCATGGGGCGGGGTGAGTGGGGTCAAAGTGCGGTGGCTTGCCAGCCTGCCAGATACGCACCGGGGGGCACGGTGGGGTCTACGGGCAGATTGCGGCCATAGGCATACGCCCCCAGCAGCCATGCCAGCCAATCCGCGTCGCCAAATAGCTGGGTGAGGTCGGTTCGGTAGTTGGCGGCAAAGCTGCCCACCCCGACACCGGCGAGGCTGACCGAGAGGGCTTGCCCCTCTTGCGGCTTCCGCAGTCTGGATTGCGCCAGCCCTGCGGCAGCCACGGCGGGGCGCAGGGTGGCGTGGGCGGTGAGCCGTGGGGTGGGAACCGCTGGGGGGCGGGTGAAATGGGCGAAGCCGACGGCGGCAGACAGCCGCTTTGACAGCCCTCGGTTTTGCAGCACGACACCGGCGTGTGCGCCGAGTGTGACGCGGGCGGCCACGGGGGTGGGGGCGGTTTGGGTGGCGCGGGTCAGGCTGGCCACGCGGGCGGCGGGTTTAAGCCGTGCCAGTCCCCCTGCCGACCCTGCGGGCAGGGTTTCGCCTTCTGGCAATCGCCAGAACACGCTAAAGGGGGCGACGGGGGTAAACCGGCTGCAGTAATTGCGGCTTAACAGCCCTGCTTGCAGCGCGGGGGAGACGGCGTGCAGGGTGGGCAGGGTATGGATGGTGTGGGTGGGGACGCGCACCAATCCCAGTACCCGCGCGGTGAGGGTGCGGGGGGTGTGGGCGGCCACTGGGGGTGGGGCGGTCAGGGTGAGCTGGGCAAAGAGTCCGGTTTGCCGTGTGATGGGCTGTACCTGCACGGCCACGCTGCGGGGGCGCGTGCCTGCGGGGGCGGTCAACATCGGCACAAAGCCGGTCGGGGTGCGGGGCAGCGGGGGGCGGTTTTGGATAAAGACCCCTGCACGGGCGATTTGACGGGTGCAGTCTGCCGAGTCTGATTGTGTGCTGATACGGCAATCGCGCACGGTGGCCATGCCGATGCTGACCTTGGCCAAGCCCAATGCGGCGCGTGCCACGATGGGCGGCAAGAGGATGGCGTGGGGGGCGGTCAATATCGCCAGCGCGGGGGTGGCGTGGACGGGGGCAGGCC
>CALMOJ010000238.1 GCA_937871815.1 uncultured Neisseriales bacterium | reverse complement strand
AGCGGCAAAAGCCGGTCTAGCTTAGTCCAGCAGGGACGCAGGCACATTGCCCCCGTTTTCTGCCAGCTTGGTCAGCACGGCTTTGTGCAGCCAGACGTTCATATCGGCAGACTCGGCCATCGTCTCTTCGGGGCAAGCCAGCTCGGTGGCCAAGGCTTTACGAGCGGTTAAGCTGCTGTCCATCGACAACAGCTTCATCAAGTCCACAATCGACACTTGCCAGTTCAGGTCTTCATCGTGGGCAGCAGAGAGGGCTTCGAGGTGGGCAACCACATCGCCCGCGCTAATAGCAGCAACAACGGCAGCGGCGGCTTCGGTCGGCGCTTCGGCAGTACTGGCATCTGCCGCAGCGGCTTCTGCTGCAACAGGAGCGGCTTCAGCGGCGGCATCGCCGTCACCCAAACCGAACTTAGAGAGAATGGTTCCAAAAATACTCATATTCGACCTCTTCCGTAAAAATAGCCTGCCGAGGAGGCAGGGCTTGGTTCAAAATCCAACGGTCTCCCAGACACACCTTTAAAGATACGCCGATTTCACCCTGTTCGCGCTGCGCGGCCAGACTATTTCTTCCCAACCAAATAATAAGGCAGCAAACCATGTGGAATGACTACGCCCTCGCTAGGGGCTTGCACGTTTTGGCCGTGTTGATGTGGATAGGCGGGGTGGGGCTGGTGACCACGGTGCTGATTCCCGCCATTCGCCGCGAAGCCCCCGTGGGGCAGGCTTACGCCCGTTTTCAGGCGATTGAACACCGCTTTGCCGCCCAAGCACGCGGCTGGGTGCTGCTGGCAGGGGTCAGCGGGGCATGGATGCTGCACACCACGGCAGGCTGGGGACGGCTGGCCAATACCAGCTGGCTTCATGCCATGTTGGCGGTGTGGGGGGTGTTTTTTATGATGCTGTTTGTGCTTGAGCCCCTGCTGATGCACCGGATTTTGGCCGCCAAAGCCCAGCGTGACGATGCCGGTACCATGCGGCTACTGGCACGGATGCACTGGGTCTTGCTGACGGCCAGCCTCGTGACCACCCTGCTGGGTGTCGTCGGCGCACATGGCGGCTGGAGACTCGGCGCATGAGCACAACCCTTTCGATGCAAGCAAACGAACCCCAGCCCGCAAGCTTTGCCTCCCCGTTAGCGCGACATGTGGCCGCCACCCGCCCTGCTTTTTTGACGGTTACGCTGGCCGGCATGGTACTGGGCGCGGCGGCCAGCGGCGGGCAGGCCAACGCGGCTTTGCTGGTCGCGGGCTTGGCGGTTTTGCTGCTGCACGCGGCGGTGAATGTCGCCAATGACTACTTTGACCACCTGTCGGGCGGCGATGCGGGCAACACGCAGCGGCTGTTTCCCTTTACCGGCGGCAGCCGCTTTATCCAAAACCACGTTATGACCCCACGGGCGACCTTGCTGCTGGCGGTATCGCTGTTTGCGGCCACGGCAGTGTTGGGCGGCGGCTTGGTGTGGCAAGGCGGCGGGGTGATTGCGGCACTGGGCGGGGCAGGCGCGGCCTTGGGCTGGGCGTATTCCGCGCCGCCGCTCCGGCTTAACGGGCGGGGCTGGGGAGAGCTGACCGTGGCCTTGACCTTTTGGGGCGTACCGCTGGGGGCGGCGCAAGTAGTGGCGGGGCATATCGCCCCTGCCGTGGTGTGGCTGGGCGGCAGCTACGCGCTGTTGGTTACCGCCCTGCTGTATCTGAACCAGTTCCCCGACCGTGCCGCCGATGCCGCAGTGGGCAAGCGGCATTGGGTGGTGCGCTTGCCGCTGACGGTGGCCCCGTGGGGCTATGTACTGTTGACGCTGGCGGCCTACGGGGGACTGGGCTGGGCGGGGCATCGCGGTGTGGTGTCGGTGCCCGTGTTGGCGGCGGGCGGACTGACCTTGCCGGTGTCGGTGTGGGCGGCAGGCCAGCTTATCCGCCATGCGGCCCAGCCTGCAGCACTGCGCCCCGCCATTGTGGCGACGATTAGCGCGGCCAATGTCTTTCCCTTGGCTGTAGCGGCCACGCTGTGGGGCGGGTACTGACCCACGGTGTCGGGTTGAAACCCGACCTACCCCCCCACGCCCCCGTAGGGTCGTGGCCTCAGCCCCCCCGCCCCCCCCCCCCCCAACCCCCGCACCCGGCC
>CALMOJ010000237.1 GCA_937871815.1 uncultured Neisseriales bacterium | reverse complement strand
GCCGCTGCGACCAAACCTGCTGCCGCACCCGCTCCTGCTGCCGCCAAGCCTGCCGAGCCAGTCAAAAAACCCTAAGCTTTAATTTGTCGGTAAAATCATCCAACGCCCGCAACCCTGCGGGCGTTGGTGCTTTTGGGCACGGCAGCCGCTGACCTTACCCCCCCCCAAAAGCACAGAGGCAGCACAGATACAGCACACACAGAAAGAACAGTCGATGGACATCAGCCACTACCTGCTGATTTTGGTTGGCGCGGCACTGGTCAACAATGTTGTCTTGGTGCGGATTTTAGGGCTGTGTCCCTTTTTAGGCGTGTCGCAAAAAAGCGAGGCCGCCCTTGGCATGGGCATGGCCACCGCCTTTGTACTGACCCTCGCGGCGGGCAGCAGCTATTGGGTCAACCAACTGCTGGTGGCGTGGGATGTGCCCTATCTGCGCACCCTGTCGTTTATCGTCGTGATTGCCGCCATCGTCCAATTTACCGAACTGGTCGTCCACAAAACCAGCCCCGTGCTGTATCAGGTGCTGGGCATTTACCTGCCCCTGATTACCACCAACTGCGCCGTGCTCGGCATCCCCCTTTTGAGCGTGCAAAACCACCACAGCTTTGCCGATGCCCTTGTTTTTGGGTTTGGCAGCGCGGTGGGCTTTAGCTTGGTGCTGTTGTTGTTTGCTGCGATTCGAGAGCGGCTAGAGGGCGCGGATGTGCCGACCCCGTTCAAAGGCACGCCCATCGCCTTGGTCACGGCGGGCTTGATGAGCCTCGCCTTGCTGGGCTTTGGGGGGATGGTGTTGTGAGTACCCTTGGTGTCGCACTGGCATTGATGGCTGGATTGGCTGTGCTGCTGGGGGCGGGCTTGGGCTTTGCCTCGGTGATTTTTCGGGTGGAAGGCGACCCCCTCGCCGATAAAATCGACGCGCTGTTGCCGCAAACCCAGTGCGGACAATGCGGCTACCCCGGCTGCCGCCCCTACGCCAACGCCATTGCCAGCGGTCAGGCCGACATCAACCAATGCCCCCCGGGCGGCGAAGACGGCATCCGTAAGCTGGCCGACCTACTGGGCGTTGAACCCAAGCCCTTTGCCGAAGGCGCACCGCAGCCCCAAGCCAAAACCGTTGCCCTGATTGAAGAGGCCGACTGTATCGGCTGCACCTTGTGCATCCAAGCCTGTCCGGTGGATGCCATTTTGGGCGCGTCCAAACAGATGCACACCATTTTGACCCGTGAATGCACCGGTTGCGCCTTGTGCATCGCCCCCTGTCCGGTGGATTGCATCCGCATGGTGCCGCCGCCGGTCACGCCGGATACATGGAAGCCCCGCTATCCCGTGATTCCTCTTGTGATGAAGTAACCCATGACCTCCCTCTTCCGCTTCCATGGTGGCGTACACCCGCCAGAGCACAAAGCCGAATCCAACGCCACGCCCATCCGCCCTGCACCGGTTCCGCCGCTGTTGCATATTGCCTTGGGGCAAAGTGTCGGCAATGCGGCGCAACCCTGCGTCAGCGTCGGCGACACCGTCCCAGCAGGGGCCTGTTTGGGGCGGGCAGAAGGGCGGATTTCGGTGGCGGTTCACGCGCCAGTGGCAGGGGTGGTGCGGGCGATTGCCCCCCATCCCTTTGCCCATCCCTCTGGCTTGTCGGTGCCGACGCTCACCCTAGAACCCAACGGCAGCACGGCAACGGTTGACCCCCAGCCCTTGGCATGGCAATCCGCCGACCCCCGCAGCGTCTTGGCCCATCTCCGTGACCAAGGCGTGGTGGGTTTAGGCGGCGCGGTGTTTCCGACCCATCTCAAGCTGGGCGGCACAGGGCTAGACACCTTGGTGGTCAACGGCGCGGAGTGTGAACCCTATCTGACCTGCGATGACCGGCTGATGCGCGAACGCGCCCAAGACATCGTCACCGGCATTTTGATTGCAGCGGGGCTGACCCACGCCCGCCGCATTCTGGTTGGCATCGAAGACAACAAGCCCGAAGCCTTGGCCGCCATGCAGCACGCCGCCAGCGGCAGCGGCATCGACGTGGTGGCGATTCCCACGCTTTACCCCAGCGGCGGTGCCAAGCAGTTGATTCGGATTTTGACCGGCATCGAAGTGCCCGCTGGCACACGGTCTAGCGACCTCGGCGTGCAGTGTTTTAACGTCGCCACGCTCTACACCTTGGCGCAAGCCCTGCACCAAGGCCTGCCCGTCACCCGCCGTATCGTCACCCTAACCGGTGCCGTGGCCGAGCCGGGCAATGTCGAAGCCCTGATAGGCTCGCCCATCGGCTGGCTACTCAACACCGCCCACGCGGGCTATTGCACCGAATACGGGGTCATTGTCGGGGGGCCGATGATGGGCTTTACCCTGCCCGACCTCAACGCAGGACTGACCAAGGCCTGCAATGGCCTGATTGCCAAAAGTCCCACGCTATTTCCGCCGCGCCCACCGGCTTTGCCGTGTATTCGCTGTGGGGATTGCGCACGGGTCTGCCCTGCCGAACTGCAGCCGATGGACTTGTTCTGGTTAGCCAAAGCCCGCCAGTTTGACCGTGCCCAAGCCCAGCATCTGTTTGACTGCATCGAATGCGGGGCATGCAGCTATGTGTGCCCCAGCCAAATCCCGCTGGTGGACTATTACCGCTTTGCCAAAGGTGAGCTGTGGGCGGCGGACCGCGATAAAAAAGCCGCCGACCGTGCCCGCCAACGCCACCTGTTTCGCGAACACCGCCAAGCCCGCGATAAAGCCGAAAAAGCCGCGCGTTTTGCGGCGGCTCGCCCTGCGGCGGTACCGTTGGCCTCGGCAGGGGGCAGCGCAGAGCAACCGCCCACCCCGACCAGCAGCGATGCCGCCAAACAGGCTGCCATTGCCGCTGCAATGGCACGCGCCGCCGCCAAAACCACCCCGCCGTCTGCCGCCTCCGCAGCGGTGGAGCCACCGCCCATACCCTCCCCCGACGAAGCCAAACGCGCCGCCATTGCTGCTGCGATGGCACGGGCTGCCGCCAAAACCGCCCCGCCGTCTGCCGTCCCCGCAGCGGTAGAGCCACCGCCCATACCCTCCCCCGACGAAGCCAAACGCGCCGCCATTGCTGCTGCGATGGCACGGGCTGCCGCCAAAACCGCTGCCGCTGCCGTTGCCTCCCCACCAGAAAGTCCCACACCATGAAGTCCGCGCCCTATCTTGCCCAGTCCAACAGCGTGCGCCGCGTCATGCTGACCGTGGTGGCGGCGTTGCTGCCCGCCCTTACCGTGGCGACGTGGTTTTTTGGGATTGCAGTGTGGGTGCAGGTCGGGCAAGCCGTGCTGGCCTGCCTCCTATTCGAAGCGGCGATGCTGCGGCTGCGCGGCTTGCCGCTGGCTCCGTTTTTGACCGATGGCAGTGCTGTGCTTACGGGGATGCTGATTGGTGTGTGCTTTCCGCCGCTGGGGGCGTGGTGGCTGGTGTGGGTCGGGAGCTTTTTTGCCATTGTGGTCGCCAAGCAGCTTTACGGCGGGCTGGGGCACAACGTGTTTAATCCGGCGATGGTGGCTTTTGCGGTGGGGATTGTGTCCTTCCCTGCCCAAATGGCGGGCGGGGCGACGGTCTACGCCCCCTTATCTAACCTAGAGCAACTCGCGCTTATCTTTAGCCACACCCTCCCTGCCGATTTGGGCTGGGATGCCCTCAGCAGTGCCACCCCGCTGAATGCGGTCAAAGTGGCCTTGTCAGCAGAAGTCCCGCTGCCCCTCGCCTTGTTTAGTGCGGGGGTTAGCGGTGTGCCGAATAGTCTGGTGGGGCTGGCGGTGGCCTATCTGCTGGGCGGCGGAGTATTGCTCTGGCGACGTGTGGTGACATGGCATGGGCCGGTTGCCCTGATTCTGACCCTCAGCACCTTGGCCAGTGTGGGCTGGCTGCTGTCGCCTGCCCGCTTTGCCCCGCCTTTGTTTCACCTGCTGACCGGCTCGGTCATGCTGGGGGCGTGGTTTATTGCCACCGACCCCGTGACCGGCTGCACCACGCCGCGCGGCAAGCTGTGGTTTGGCGCGGGGGTCGGCGTGCTGATTTGGGCGATTCGGAGCTTTGGCAGCTTGCCTGACGGCGTGGCGTTTGCTGTGTTGACGCTGAACATGATGGCACCCCTTATCGACCGCCACACCCAGCCGCCGGTGTTTGGCCGCAAAAAGAAAGCCTCGCCATGACCGCCCCCCTGCCGCCTTCGCCGCCCCAGTCGCCCCAGCCGTCGGCTTCTCTTGCCCGCGCCGCATGGCGACAGGCTGGCCGCAGTGCCCTGATTCTGCTGGTGTTTGCCACGCTGACCACGCTGCTGCTGGGCGGGGCGCATCTGCTGACCCGCGACACCATCGCCGCCAACCAAGCCGCCCAACGCCGTGCGCTGTTGGCGCAGACCTTGCCGCCCGCGCTCTACGACAACGACTTACTGGCCACCGCCACCCTGCTGCCGCCGCGTCAGGCGGCTCAGCTCGGCAATGAGGGCGAAGACAGCCACCTCTACCGTGCCACCTTGCACGGCAAACTGAGCGCGTGGGTGGTGGAAGCCACGGCCCCCAATGGCTATGCGGGCAAAATTCGGCTATTGGTCGGGGTGCGGGCGGATGGGGTGGTGATGGGGGTGCGGGTGGTACAGCACCGCGAAACCCCAGGGCTGGGCGACTATATCGAAGCGGGCAAAAGTGACTGGATTAGCCAGTTTGTCGGTCGCCGCTACGACACCCCTGCCGCGTGGGCGGTGAAGAAAGACGGCGGCCAGTTTGATGCGCGAGCAGGCGCCACGGTGTCGCCGCGAGCGGTGATTGGTGCGGTGGTGCGGGTTTTGGTATTTTTGCGGGCCGAGGCGGAGAGTGTTGGGCTTTAGGGTGGGTTCAACGCCCGCCCTAAAGCCCAACGCTGTCATGAGTCACGGACTCTCTGACAAGTATTGCGCTGTGGGCAAGGATTGAGGGCAGGGGCTATG
>CALMOJ010000236.1 GCA_937871815.1 uncultured Neisseriales bacterium | reverse complement strand
CACGCCTATTTTTGTGAATTTTAACGCAGGATCGCCCGAGTCTCGCAGATCGTAAACAGGCTCTTAGCGCGTGTCAAACCTGCGTCACCAGCCCATACACCGCACCTGCCGCCACCAGCAAAGCCAACAGGGCGATGCTGCCGCGCACAAACGCCAGCCGTTGAACAGGGGCATCAAAAATCTGCTGACCAGTCAGCATCGCTTTGACTAGATTACGTTTTTTAAACAGTAGGTAAAACACGATAGCGGTGACGTGGGTAATAACCGCCATCAGCAACACATCAAACGCCGCTTTGTGCCAGCCGGTTATGGTTTCAGACAAGTCAGCACCAATCCGCTTGGCCAGCGGGCCATCCCACAGATAAGAATCAATGTCTGACGCGCACAGCCCTGTGCCGACCTGAAATGCCAACAAGGCCAACATCGCCAGCACCATCAGCCCCCCCATGGGGTTGTGGCCTGGGGCTTCATGCTCGGGCAGCGTGCCGCGCAAATACGCCATCACCGCACTAGGACCACGCACAAACTGGCTAAAGCGTGCGGTGTCGCTGCCCAATACCCCCCAAATCAGCCGAAAAATCACCAGCGTCGCGATGGCATACCCAGCGAGGAAGTGTTGTTGTAGAGCCTCGCCGCCTTGTTCGCCGGTGTACCACATCACGCCAAATAGCCCAACCAGCGTCCAGTGAAATAAACGGGTGGGTACGTCCCAGATTTTGACTTGCACAGTCATGTCTTGCTCCTAAAAAAGAAAACCGCCCCCTAGGCTTAGGTGGGCGGTTGAACGCAGAACCTGTTCACGCATCGGCGATGCTCGGGTGAGCCTACATTGAAATCAACCTCAAGCGGCTGATTTGGCCTTGGCTGACCCTTTGCTTGCGCGTGCGTAAACAGCTTCTCAGGCAAAAGCCATTCCATGCAGTGCCCCACTTTTCTGCGTGTAAAGGCGGAGCACAGCACGTCGTGCATTAAGCAGCCAATGCCTTTTCAATGCGGTCGAGGGCTTTTTCCAGATTTTGCATACTGGTGGCAAATGAGATGCGGAAATAGCCTTCTGCACCAAATGCCGAACCAGGCACGACCGCCACGTCTTGGGTTTCAAGCAAGAATGAGCCCAGTGCCATATCGGTTGCAGCAGAAATTTTGCCTTCTGCCGCCAGCAAGGCAATCGCTTCGCGGGCATCGACAAAGGCGTAGAACGCTCCGCCGGCACGCAAGCACTTCAGGCCACGCATGGCGTTAAAGCGGTCAACCACATAAACATGGCGGGTATTAAAGGCTTCCAGCATGGGGGTGATGCAGCCTTGGTCGCCATTCAGCGCGGCTTCGGCGGCGACTTGCGAAATAGAGGTCGGGTTAGAAGTCGATTGCGATTGGATGTTTTCCATCGCCTTAATCAGCTTCTGTGGCCCTGCGGCATAGCCAATTCGCCAGCCGGTCATGGAGTAGGCCTTAGAGACACCATTCAGCACAATGACTTGGTCTTTCAGCTCTGGGCAGGCATTCAGCAAGGTGTAGAACGTGGTGTCGCCCAGCATGACGTGTTCGTACATGTCATCGGAGGCCACCAAAACATGCGGGTTCTTTTTGACCACGGCACCCAAGGCGGCGAGTTCTTCGAGGGTGTAGACCGCGCCGGTGGGGTTGGACGGGCTGTTAATCACCACCAGTTTGGTCTTGGGGGTGATGGCTGCTTCAAGCTGAGCAGGGGAGAGCTTGTAGCCTTGCTCAATCCCACACTCAATCACCACCGGCACGCCGCCTGCCAAGATGGCCATATCGGGGTAGCTGACCCAGTAAGGCGCGGGGATGATGACCTCGTCGCCATCGTTAATATAGGCTTGGCACAGGTTGTAGAAGCTTTGCTTGCCGCCGACAGACACCAGCACTTGGCTGACTTCGTAATCCAGCCCATTGTCGCGTTTGAATTTTTCGACAATGGCTTTTTTCAGGCTAGGTGTGCCAGAAACAGGGGTGTATTTGGTAAAGCCTTTGTTGATGGCTTCAATCGCTGCTGCTTTGATGTGGTCAGGGGTATCAAAGTCAGGCTCGCCCGCAGCCAGCGCGACCACGTCACGCCCTTCGGCTTTGAGTTTTTGCGCTTTGGCAGTAATCGCAAGGGTCGGGGATTCTTTGATGGCTTGAACGCGATGAGAGAGTTCCACGGAGGTTTCCTAATATAAGCGTGGTTGACAAAAACAAACCCCTTATTCTATCCCCGAATGGGGTGATTTCCCAAGTGGGGCGGCGGTGCGATGCGGGGTGGGACAAGGGGGCGGGGTATGAGGGCGTGCTTGGCTCTATTTCGGTGCGTGGCGCACTATTTTGGCTCTCTGTGGGCGGCTTGTCTCTGGAGTGGATGCGCTAAAATCAGGCTCGTTCGCCTCTTGTTGTGGCATGACTTTTATTTATACATAAAAAACAATATGTTGCAAAAAAAGGCACCATGTTTGCTTTGGGTGCATCCGAGTTTATTTTGGGTCATCTGCTAAAGGATTTTGTATGGAAAAACTGCCCACTTCAAGCGACGTATTATTCGTCCTTCTAGGTGCAATCATGATTTTGGCGATGCACGCCGGCTTTGCTTTTTTAGAGCTGGGAACCGTGCGGCGTAAAAATCAGGTAAACGCGCTGGCTAAAATCTTGAGTGATTTTGCCGTGTCCACTGTGGCGTATTTTGGCATTGGCTACACTGTGGCCTACGGGGTGCATTTCTTCGTCCCCGCCACCCAAATGGCCGCCAACAATGGCTACGAGCTGGTTAAGTTTTTCTTTTTACTGACGTTTGCCGCCGCGATTCCTGCGATTGTGTCGGGCGGGATTGCTGAACGCGCCAAATTTACCCCGCAATCCATTGCCACCCTTTTCTTGGTCGGCTTTATCTATCCGTTTTTCGAAGGCATTGCGTGGAACAACCACTTTGGCTTCCAAGACTGGCTGAAAGCCGCTTACGGGGCGAATTTCCATGACTTTGCCGGTTCGGTGGTGGTACACG
This sequence comes from uncultured Neisseriales bacterium, assembly GCA_937871815.1. Classification (GTDB taxonomy): domain Bacteria; phylum Pseudomonadota; class Gammaproteobacteria; order Burkholderiales; family Aquaspirillaceae; genus Rivihabitans. The sequence continues at coordinate 5,842 of CALMOJ010000236.1, read as the reverse complement.
CCGTCGGGGGGTGGATCGGCTTGGCTGCCGTACTGCACTTGGGTCCGCGTCACGGGCGTTATCGCAAAGAAGGCGGCATCGCAGCACACCCCCCTTCCAGCATCCCGTTCTTGGCTTTGGGTGCGTGGATTTTGATTGTGGGCTGGTTCGGCTTTAACGTGATGAGTGCGCAGCGGCTGGATGCGATGTCCGGTTTAGTGGCGATGAATTCCTTGATGGCCATGGTCGGCGGCACCTTGGTCGCCAGTGCGCTGGGCAAAAATGACCCTGGCTTTTTGTACAACGGCCCCTTGGCAGGTTTGGTAGCGGTATGTGCAGGCTCAGATGTGATGCATCCACTGGGTGCATTTGTGGTGGGGGGAGTAGCTGGCGGCTTGTTTGTCGGCATGTTTACCGTGACCCAAAATCGCTGGAAGATTGACGATGTGTTGGGTGTGTGGCCGCTGCACGGCTTGTGCGGCGTGTGGGGAGGCATTGCGTGCGGCATCTTTGGGCAAACTGCACTAGGCGGCTTGGGCGGTGTAAGTTTTATGGCACAGCTCATTGGTACGGTCTTGGGCGTGGCCATTGCCTTTTCTGGGGGCTGGGTGGTGTATGGCGTACTCAAGCGCACTATGGGCTTGCGCCTTGACCAAGAAGAAGAGTACCAAGGTGCCGATTTGACCTTGCACAAAATTACCGCCACACCAGAGCGCGAATCGAGCTGGTAAGCGGCTGGGCGGGATGGTAGGTATGCCATCCTGCTGGCGGATTAAAAAGCAGGACAAGGGAAAATCCGCTGTCCTGCTTTTTTGTATATTGGGGGAGGAGAGGGCTGCGGGGTGGAGGCGGTCTTGAACGCTCCCCGCCGCTTCCCACCATATGCTCTATGCCTTGGTAGTGCAGTTCATTGGCTTGACGCATTTTCAACAAAACACCCCGCCCTTAGGTGCAAGGGGATGGCCACGACTTAATCGCAGATTTCGCGGCGAATATCGGTGGCGTGAAGCCCCCTTTTCCATTTCAAAAGAGACGCTGCCTTTAGATAGGCTCAGCCATCTGCTGTGTACAAGAAAAATAGGGGGTGTGGCTATTTTTTGGGGCGACGCATTACCAGTCCAGCGGATCCACATCCACCGACCAGCGCAAGTCCTTGCCAAAGGGCTTGGCGAGCGTGGGCGCAGCAGTGGTCAGTGCCGCCAAACAGCCATGCAGCGGCGGGCGTTGGTCGGCTTGCAGCAGTATTTGGGCACGGCTGCGGCCAGCCAGCCGCGCCAGCATCGCCGGTGCAGGCCCTAACACCATCACCTCGGGGTTGGCGTGGTGGGTGCCCAGCCACGCGACCACTTGGCGCAAAAAGACCATCGCCGCTTCGTCGTCTGGCGCGTCGGCACGTACCAAGGCTTGGAAGACGGCAGGCGGATAGCCTTCTGCGGTGCGGGTTTCCAGCAAACGCGCCATAAAGCCGCTGGTATCGTGTTGGCTCAGGGCAAGGTAAAGCGGATGGTCGGGGAACTGGGTTTGCAGCCACACTTGCCCTGCTATGCCCGCTCGCCCTGCCCGCCCTGCCACTTGCGACAACAAGGCAAACAGGCGTTCCTCGGCTCGAAAATCAGGGCTATATAAGGCGCCATCACTGTTCAGTGCCACGACCCGCGAAAGCGAGGGGAAATCATGCCCCTTGGCCATCATTTGCGTGCCAATCAAAATATCCACTTCCCCTGCCATGACCTGCTGGTACACCGTTTCCCACGTACTGCGGCGGCTGACGCTGTCGCGGTCAATGCGGACAATGCGTGCGGTGGGGAACTGGCGTTTGAGGGTGGATTCAATCCGCTGCGTGCCTTCGCCCAGCGGTTTAAGGTCGGGATTGCCGCAGCTCGGGCAGGCATGGGGAATGGCCGCCTGGTGGCCGCAATGGTGGCACTGCAAACGGCGACGGGCTTGGTGCAGCACCAGCCGCGCCGCACAGTGGGGACAGGCCGCCATCCAGCCGCAGTCGGTACAAGCCACGACGGGCGACCAGCCGCGCCGGTTGATGAATACCAAGCTGGTTTCTTGGGCGGCCAGCCCTTCGCTGAGGGCAGCAAGGGCGGCGGGCGAGAGGCCATCGCGTAGCACTTGACGGCGAATATCCACCAGATGAATCGTCGGCATGGGTGCGGCGGTGGCACGGGTGGTGAGCTGGACTTTGCGGTAACGCCCTGTGACCGCCGCCGCAAGGCTTTCCAGTGATGGGGTGGCCGAGCCCAGCACCACGGGTACACCCATTTCGCGTCCTCGCCACACAGCCAAATCACGCGCCGAATAGCGCAGCCCCTCTTGCTGCTTAAACGAGCTGTCGTGCTCCTCGTCCACCACAATCAGCCCCAAATGGGGGAGCGGGGTAAACACCGCCAGCCGTGTGCCAATCACCAACTGCGTCTGCCCCTGCCACGCGGCGACCCATGCTTTGGCGCGTTGCCCCTCGGCGATTTGGCTGTGCAGGCAGCACAGCGCCGTGGCCGGAAACCGCGCCCGAAAACGGGCTTCGAGCTGAGGGGTCAGGTTGATTTCCGGCACCAGCACCAAGGCCTGCTGCCCTGCAGCCAAGCAGCGTTCAATCAAGCGCAAATAGACCTCGGTTTTGCCGCTGCCGGTGACCCCATCCAACAAGGTGGCACCAAAGCCTGCCTCGGGCACAGCGGCCACCGCGATGGCTTGTTCCTCGGTCAGGGTGGGGCGTTCGCCGACCTGCAACACGGGGCGCGGCGCGGCGGCATGGGTTTCGGCCACGATGCCTTCTGCCAGCCAAGTGCCAAGCTGTTTACGCGCCCCGCTCCACAGCGTTTTGGCCTCAGACAAGGGCAGCACCCCCTGTGCCAGCCGGTCGTAAAGCTGGCATTGGCGCACAGCACGGGCAGCGGGGCGTTGGGTCAAGCCGGCCTCGGTCAGTTGGTAGCCGAGGTCTTGCGGCAAGGCAAAGGGCTTGGCACCACGTAATCCGGCGGGCAGGGCAGTAAACACCGTTTGCCCCAGCGGATAGTGGTAATAGCGGCTGGCAAAATGCACCAAGGCCAACCAATCGGCCGGTAGTGGCGGCAGGTCATCCACTGTACCGTCGAGCGGGCGCACCACATAGGGCGAACTGTCCGCCATCCCCACCACCAAGCCGGTCAATTGCCGCCCCGCAAAGCCCGCCCGCACCCGCTGCCCTACCGCCAAGGGTACGGTGGTTTGGTAGTCGAAATGCCGGTCTAGCGGCACATCAAATACAACTTGGGCAATCAGCGACGTAGCGGCTGGGGTCGTGGATTCAGAGGGGGCGGCGGCAGGCTGTGGCGCGGCAGAAAGGCGGGCTGGAAGCATGGGATTTATTCACCAAGCGGGTAGATAACGGTGTGGATAACTTTTGGATAAACAGCACCAAGCCAGTGATGATCTGGCTTTCTCGGTGATGCTTATTTTTTGGGCAGTGCCGCAGAGGGTGGGCAACATCCCCTTGTTTTGTCTTTGGAGGGTATTTTACCGGATTTGCACAACAAGCCTTTATGTGCCACTTGGCTTGACATATCACATCTTCTATTTGTCCAACATTTATCCAGCTAAATAAGCCTCTGGCCTTCAGCCTTAATATTTTAGCCCTTGGTTGTAACCTAGCCTGATTGGAGGCTTTGAGTGGCCAGCTGCTTGATTTGGGTCTGGGTGGGCTTAGCTGGGGAGCCGCTACACGCTACTTGGATGGGGGTGTAACAAAGCTTAGAAGCAATATAAAGTATTTTTATATTACTACAACACTATGATTCTTATGTGAATTTCAAAGATCGCCTCACTGTGAAATAAGAAACAAAAGGTTACATTATTTTCATGGGGGCTTGGGGAGGTGCGGGGTTACAATCGCCGCAGCCAAATAAAGGGATTGCAGCATGGTCAATACACAAAAAAAAGAAGCCCTCAGCAAAGAGCAAAAAAGCCTTGGCCAAATTAGTGCCCTCTTAACCAAGCACAAGTTGGTGGAAGGGCTGGTACATCGGCAAACCATGCAACGGCACGAGCTAGTCGAAAATTTAGTCCACAAACAAAATTTAGTTGAGCTGCAGCGCATTCTGGATCCCTTGGCGCATGAGCAAGTGGCTCGGATTCTTGAAAACCTTTCGCCAGAAGAGCGGCAAGTGGTTTGGCAGCATGTCCGCGATGAGCGCAAAGAAGAGGTGTTGCTCAAAATCTCGGACGATGTGCGGGTTGAGCTGGTCTCTGAAATCAAGCCCAAAGACCGCAGCATGATGATTCGGGTGTTTGACCTGCACGAAGGGCGTTTGCGTCAAATCCCCGTAGAAACCCGCGAAGACTTGGCCAAGGCCAAGCCGATTTGGATTGACCTCGTCACCCCAGAGGATGAGCAACTGGCTTGGGCACGAGAAGTCTTTGCTGTCGATTTGCCCAACCCCCGCGAACTGACTGACTTGGAAACCAGTGCGCGGTTTTACGTTGAAGATGATGGCGAAATCCATCTGCACTCTAATTTCTTGCTAGATAGAAAAGATGAGTCCCGTAATGTGGCGGTAGCGTTTATTCTGCAAAAAGGCACGCTGTTTTCTGTCCGCAATGAAGAGCTGCCGGTGTTTCGCTTACAGCGGCTGCGGGCACGGGCGGAATCGGGCTATGTGTCGGAAGCCAAAGATGTGCTGCTCGACTTGTATGCCGCCGATGTGGAGTATTCCGCCAACGCACTAGAAAGCGTCTACGCCGAGCTCGACAAGGTGAGTCGGCAAGTGTTTCGCGCCCATATGGGGGATGAGGATGCCGAGAAAAACTTGGCCGCTATTGCCGAAGAAGAAGCCCTGAATGGGCGGATTCGGCTCAATGTCTTGGATACCCGCAACGCCCTGTCCTTCTTAACGCGCCGAAAGTTTTTGTCTGAAGCATTACACGAAGAGGTGCGCGAAATTCTGCGCGACATTGAGTCGCTCGATGGGCATACGGCTTTTTTGTTTAATAAAATCAACTTCTTGATGGGGGCAATTGATAGCTCGATCAACATTAATCAGAACAAAGACATTAAGCGGCTGACGATTTTGAGCGTCATTTTTATGCCGCTGAATCTGTTGGCAGGGATGGGGGGGATGTCTGAATATTCCTCTTGGACGCAAGAGGTATCGTGGCCGGTGGCCTATGCTGGATTTTCGTTGGGGCTGGCGGGGATTGCGGCACTGACCTTCTGGGGGCTGCGCTTCTTTGAAGGCCGACGTGTACGGAACGCCAAAAGCCGTAAGGCCATGATGGTATAATGCTCATGACTTATAAGCTAAAGATGGCGGGTCTTCTGGATATTCAGGCTGGTTATCTTTGACGTCCTCCCCGCCCTAAAGCGCGTGAATGCCTTCTTCAAGACGGCGAAGTCCCGCGGAAATCCCCCCATTTTTAGCGGTGGTCAGAAGTAGAGTGGATTAAAAAGTACTGACTTCTGTTTCGAGGTTATGCCGCCGAGTGCCATGTTGGGGCGTTCGTGATTGTAGGTCCACATCCAGTCGGTCGCATCGTTCTGTACATCCTCAATTGACTCAAACAGATAATAACTGAGCCAGTCGTAGCGAACCGTTCGGTTGTAACGTTCGATATAGGCATTCTGCTGTGGGTTGCTTGGCTGGATATGTTCAAGACGGAACCTTGCCGCGCTGCCCAATGTATTCAGGGCCGTTATCGCTGTGAATGACCTGCGGCTTTCCGCGCCACTCGATGATCTGTTCTCGCGAGTGGATGACCCGCTCAGATGGCAGCGATAGATCAATATCAATATCAATAGCTAAGAGCCTGTTTACGATCTGCGAAACTCGGGTGATCCTGCGTTGAAATTTGCAAAAATAGGCGTGTGGATTCAAGTCCA
>CALMOJ010000235.1 GCA_937871815.1 uncultured Neisseriales bacterium | reverse complement strand
CACCATCCCTTTGTCGTCTAGCAGTACAGCCGAATCACCAGACGCACCGTTAGCCGCATCCGCATCAAGGCTGACAGCGGTTTTTGTCGGGGCTTGCTTGCCCATTAAGCCAATCAAACCAAACAGCTGTGCAGGGTCAACCGGCTGTGTACTGGCCGTGGCCTCTTCTTCTGACTCTGTTTTACTTGTCGCGGAAGTTGCATCGTCGGCGGTGGATTTTGCTGCCGTGCTATTCGTCGATTTGGGCACGGTCGAAGCCGGTGTGCCAGAAGCGGTACTGGCAGGCGGGGCGGCCTTGGCAGGTACAGCAGGGGGCAAAGCAGGCGGTGCACTAGCAGCACGCGGCGCAGCAGCGGGGGGAGCTGCACGCTCGGCAGGCTTCATGCCCACACTGTCTTTGTTTGCCATGGTTTGAATCTGATTACCCAATAGACCGGAAAAAAGATCCCTTCCTGCACTCGGTGTCGCCGAAGCGGAACTGGTAGAGGGTCCCGCGGGAGCAACAGCAGAGGTCGTATTGACATTCATGATTCAGCCTTTCTTAAGCAATATCTTAGGGCGATTTTAGGGCTTCAAAGCAAGTTACATTCCAGCCGATAGCAACGCAGAAGAGACGCACAATGCAACATATACCCTCGCCACACTTAGCTCTTCCCTGACCGGAAAATCCGTGCGGCAAATTCATCCGTTTGCTTTTGTTCGCGCTTGGCTTCTTTTTGCTGCTGCCTCAGCTTTTCCTGCTCCAACAATTTTTCGAGGGCTTTGACTTTTTTACGCGCTTGATGCCAATTTTCTACCATTTCTTGATGCAATATTTTGGCAAAGTCGACTTCTTTGACTTGAGTCGTCACGGCATCGCGTAGTCGCTCGATAAACCGCTGATAATCCACCCACTGCGCCGCGCCCATACCCCGCTCACCGTGTTCGATACGCCGCACAAGGTAATCGTTCAAAAACATATTGAGCTGATCCAGTTTTTGAATCGCCGAATCCATGCGCTTACGCGCTTCGTTCATACGCTCTACTGCCTTGTCACACGCCTCGGTGGCAAGGCGCATCAAGAGCTCGTATTTGCTTTCGGCCATAGGATATTAAGGACTCGCCAAGACGGCACGGGATGGGGGAAGGGGCAGCAAGTAGGAAAATAAAGAGGAAGAAGGACGAGGTCGCTAGGAAGTCAGTACACCAATCATTTGGGCGTGACTGTCCTCGAAGCCAACAGATTCATCCATGGCTTGAGAGAGAAAACCTTCCATGGCGGGATAGAGCCGAATGGCTTCATCCAAGATACGGTCAGAGCCTGCCACATAAGCCCCCACGCTAATCAGGTCGCGGTTGCGCTGATAACGCGAATAGAGCTGCTTAAATGCCCGCGCCATGTCGAGATGGTTTTTTTCCACCACATCCACCATCACGCGGCTAATGGATTGCTCAATATCAATGGCAGGGTAGTGACCCGCTTCGGCCAAGTGACGGGATAAAACAAAGTGACCATCCAAAATCGCCCGTGAAGAATCGGCGATAGGGTCTTGTTGGTCATCCCCTTCGGACAGCACGGTATAAAAACCGGTAATCGCACCACCTTGGTCACCACAGCCTGCACGTTCAATCAGTTGCGGTAATTTGGCAAACACGGAAGGCGGATAACCCTTGGTCACAGGGGGTTCGCCAATGGCGAGGGCAATTTCACGCTGTGCCATCGCATAGCGGGTAACGGAATCCATCAACAGCAGCACAGACAGCCCTTGGTCACGAAAATATTCGGCCAAGGCGGTAGCATAAGCCGCGCCGTGCAAACGCATTAACGGCGGGGCATCGGCAGGGGCGGCGACCACCACCGAACGGGCTAAACCATCTTCCCCCAAAATATTCTCGATAAAGTCTTTAACTTCTCGACCCCGCTCACCAATCAGCCCCACCACCACTACATCGGCTTTGGTGTAACGCGCCATCATGCCGAGCAGCACGCTCTTACCCACCCCCGAGCCGGCAAACAAACCCAAACGCTGCCCACGCCCAACAGTCAATAATCCGTTAATGGCCTTTACGCCGACATCCAGCACGTCATGAATGGGGGTACGATGCAGCGGGTTAATGGCTTGGCCATACAGGGGGTAGAAAGCATTGGGGGCGATAGGCCCTAAGCCATCCAGCGGGCGACCGAGTGAATCAAGGATGCGTCCCAGCAAGCCTTCACCCACAGGCACTTGCCGCCCCTGCGCACCAGAGGTCTGGCCAACCACTTGTTGATAATCGTAACGAGGGGGATTGTGCGAAACGAGCGCGGAGACCGGCGTACCAGGCAGCAACCCGTGCACATTGGCCACCGGCATCAAATAGACAATGTCACCGGCAAAACCAACCACTTCGGCTTCAACCGTATGACCTTCGTCGAGGTTAACGATACAAGCACTGCCGATAGGGAGGCGCAGGCCAATGGCTTCCATCACCATGCCAGTGACGCGAGTCAGCCGGCCTTGGGTCTGCCACAAAGAAGCCTTAGCAACGGCGGTGCCGCACACATCCAGATAACTGGCAAGGCGGTCAAGCGCGTCCATGGCTTTCTGCCCCCAAAGTGGCGAGCAACGCTTTCCAGCGGCTGGCAACGGTCATGTCAATATGGGCAGAAGGCGTATCAATCACACAGCCACCCGCTGCCACGTTATGGTCTTCAATACACTGCCACTGAATGGCGGGGGATTCGGTATTCAGGAAGAGCCGCACGGTGGCTAAATCTGCTGGATTCAGCCGCACACTGGCTTGGGTGACTTCGGGAGGGATGCTGGCAAGGGCTTGCTCAATCAGGGGCAACACGGCCTTGGCATCGACTTTAAGCTGGGCTTGCACCAAGGTTTCAGCGACGTGTATCGCCAGTTTAAGCACGGCGGGCGCAAGACGGCTTTCCAGATCAGTGACCGCATCGGTAAATGCAGCGGCGACGGCAATCATGCGGCTGATTTGCTGGTTAAACTCAATAGTAGCCGCTTCTTTGGCCTCTACGTGCCCTTGCACAGATCCGCCAGAAAGCCCTTCGTTGTAGCCGGCCTGATAGCCAGTTTGGAAGGCTTCTTGGTGAATATGTTCCAGCTCCGCAGCCGTAGGCCACTGGGGCACGGGCTCTGGCGATGGCTCGACCACGAGGTCAGCAGGCGTAGCTTCGTCGAAAGACACATCCCCTTCTACTTCACCCGCTTGCAAGTCACCATCCGCCATCAGCCCTTCGGCAAAATCAGCAGCATCGCCCTGTGCCTCTTGCCCTTCGGGGAGATTTTCCGCAGAAGAAGGGGCAAGCTCACCCTCTACACCAGCGGCAGCCAGCAGGGCGTTCAGGTCTAAACCTTGGGGTAGGGTGTGCTCTGGTGTCGGAGTGACCCAGTTCCGGCTACGAAGGGAGTTTGACACATTATGGATAGCATCGAAGCGCAGGGGTTTCCATTCCCCGCGCGCGATGTCCTCCTCCGTCATCATCTTATTCGACAACGCCTTCTTCCCCGCCCTTGCCGGTCAAGACAATCTGACCGTCTTCTGCCAACTTACGCACAATTTTGAGGATTTCTTTCTGTTCGCCTTCAACCTCAGACACCTTGACCGGCCCCTTGGCCTCGAAGTCGTCTTTAAGCATTTCTGCAGCACGCGAGGACATGTTCTTGAAGATTTTGTCCTTGAGCTCTTGGCTTGTGCCTTTGAGTGCGGTGATAAGCGATTCTGGCGAAATTTCGCGCAAAATAACCTGAATCGAACGGTTGTCGAGGTCGCACAGGTTTTCGAACACAAACATTTTATCTTGAATGCGCTGCGCCAGCTCTGGGTCGTATTCTCGGATAGAGCCCAGTGCGGAGGTTTCGTAAGAGCTCCCCATAAAGTTGAGGATTTCTGCCGTAAGCTGAACCCCACCAATGGCACTTTTTTTCATCCGGTCAGACCCAGACAACAACTGGTTGAGCACATCGTTCAGCTCACGAATCGCTTGGGGCTGCACGCCTTCCAAGGTCGCAATTCGCAGCAAGACATCGTTACGCAGACGCTCGCTCAAGTGCTGCATGATGGCACTGGACTGGTCAGGCTCAAGGTGAACCAAAATAGTAGAAATAATCTGCGGGTGTTCATTGCGAATCAAATCAGCCGCAGAGGCCGGATCCATCCATTTAAGGCTTTCGATACCGGTGTTATCGTTACCTGCAAAGATTTTATCCAGCAAAGTACTGGCTTTGTCCTCGCCCAGAGCTTCAACCAATACCATCCGTAGGTATTCATCTGCCGCCCCGATAGAAGCCCGCATTTTGGCCTCGTCGCGGAACAGCATTACGGTGGTGTCAATTTCATCAATGCTGAGATTGGTGATCTGGGTCATGGCTGTTGAGATTTTTTGGACTTCTTTCGGCCCTAAAAACTTAAACACCTCAACCGCATCTTGCTGACCAATACTGAACAGCAACACCGCACTGCGGCGAATGCCTGCATCACTCATCACTTATCCATTCTTTGATAATTTGAGCGGCCATACGGGGATCTTTGCGGATAATTTCACGCGCAGCATCGAGATTGGCGGTGTAAGAGATTTGCTGAAGCTCTTGCTCATCCATAGGCTCTGTCTCTTCTTCCGCGCCCTCGATAGCTGGGCCATCCAACCCATCTTCTTCCAGCTTTGGAGGATTGATGACATCCCGAACAATGGGGCGTACCACACCAAACAAAATGTAGAGGAACACCAGCAGCAACGCACCCCACTTGGCGAGTTCACCCAAGTTGTTGCTTACATAATCAATCGCTTGCTGTTGATAGCCAGGGCGAGAAGAGTTGTCAGCAAAAGCGGCGTTAACCACGTTAAGGGTATCGCCCCGTGCAGGGTTATAACCCATCGCCTCTTTGACCAAATTATTGATTTGTGTCAGCTCTTGCTGGGTCAGCGGTGCAAACTTGCTTTCCCCATTTTGGTCGGTTTTCTTCTTGTAGTTGACCACCACTGCAGCAGAAACCCGCTTCACCATCCCAACGGGGAGCTTGGTGTGCTGAATGGTGCGGTCCACTTCGTAGTTAACCGTCGAGTCTTTTTTGGACGACTTTTCAGACCCTTGCTGACCATTGGTGGTAATACCGGCTTGCGTACCAGGCGGCAAAGTAATGGGGGCAGCGGCGGCATTGGGCGGCTGGTTAGACAAGGCTCCCGGCACGCCACCAGGCCCTAGCGGGTCACGGTCGGTACTTTCGTGGAGCTGCTGGCTGCGAATCGCGGCGGCATTGGGCGGGGAATTGGGGCCGTAGTTTTCAGAGGTCTGCTCTGTCTGGGCAAGGTCAAGCTCGGTCGTGACTTCCGCCCGTACATTACCCTTGCCAAAAATAGGCTCAAGAATAGTTTCGATACGCTTAATATACGTACGCTCAACTTCTTTAATGTAGTTCAGCTGACGTTGATTGAGCCCATCTTGACCTTGGGCGGGGTCTTGCATAGTGGAAAGCAGATTGCCTTCTTGATCCACCACCGTGATGTTGCGCGGGGGCAGCCCAGGAACGGCAGAAGCCACCAAATTCATAATGCCGTGAATTTGGGTGGCATCAATCAGGCGGCCCGGATGCAGCGTCAATGCCACCGAGGCGGTGGGCTTTTGTTGTTCACGCAAGAAAACGCTATTTTTAGGAATGGCCAAATGCACCCGTGCTGCTTGTACGGTTTGCAGTGCTTCAATAGTGCGGGAGAGTTCGCCTTCGATGGAACGCTGATAGTTCACTTGCTCAGCAAATTGGCTAATCCCAAATTTCTGGTTATCCATGAGCTCAAAGCCGACACCACTGGCTTTAGGCAGGCCTTGCGACGCAAGCTTAAGACGCGTTTCGTAAACGGCTTCAGAGGGGACAGAAATCACCCCTCCTTGTGCAATTTGATACGGCACATTCATCTGCGTCAGTGCGGTGGTAATTTGACCACCGTCTTTGTCTGACACATTGCTAAACAACACCTTCCACGTTGGCTCACGCATCCACAACGTCGTGCCAATCACGAGCGCGAGAATAGCCGCAATGCCTACATAGAGAAGCATTTTTTTGTTGGTGGGCAAGCCCTGCAAACGCTCCATGCTTTCACGCATACGCCCTTGCTTGAGATTGCCGCCGATGTCTGCCATTTCTGCCATAAAAATCTACATGTTATTGCCGCGAAAACTGGCGGAAAACGGGTGTAAAAACGCAGCCCAAACCCTAGTACAACGGGAGGCACTACACCTGAGTGTTCATGACTTCTTGATAGGCAGTAACGAGCTTATTACGCACCTGTACCATCGTTTGAAATGACAAACTCGCCTTTTGCAGGGAAATCATCACATCGTGCAAATTGACGTTTTCATCACCCATTTCAAACCGCTTTTGTAGGTCTTGGGATGTTTGCTGCACGTCGTTGACTTGCTCAATCGAAGAACGGAGTACCTCGGCAAAATCAACCTTTGGAGCTTGCCCCGCAATGGGGTCTGGGGAACGATTTGCCGCTAATGCAGACACACCGCGCAAATCACCTATTACTTGTTCGATGCCTTGGATAGCCATAATCTTCTCCCAACAATCTGTAATGTAGCACGCACGTTCAACGTTGCGTGCTGCTTGGCTCGGCGTGAACCAGATGCGCATCTTGCTCGCGGTAGCGTTGCAACTTATACCGCAAAGTGCGTTCGCTAATACCTAATTTTTCAGCAGCTAAGCGTCTTACGCCTTTGACCGCCGACAGCGTATCTAGGATATGCCGTTTTTCGAGGCTATCCATCGTCTCAGACTCCCCAACACTGGGGGGGAGACAAACATCAACCTCGGTCAAGGAGGGTGCCTCTGCTTGGGCGAGCATCAAATCCTCCAAACCAATCGTACTACCGGAGGCGAGAATCAATGCTCTTTGCATAACGTTCTCTAGCTCACGGATGTTACCGCCCCACTCATACCCCGTCAATTCTTGAATCGCCGCCACAGAAAGGCTCAGGGTTTTTGTGGGAATGTGCTGCCCCGCGTGCTTGACCAAGAAATGGTGCGCCAAGGGCACAATATCCTCTTTGCGCTCCCGCAACGGGGGAATGGTAAGCGGAAAAACATTGATGCGATAAAACAAGTCCTCTCTAAAATGCCCTGCCCGCACTTCGTCTTGTAATGCACGGTTGGTGGTGGCAATCACGCGTACATCTAAGCGAATGGTTTTACTCCCCCCCACCCGCTCTAATTCTTTTTCTTGCAGCACCCGCAACAACTTAGCCTGCAAAGAGAGCGGCATTTCGGAGATTTCATCCAGCAATAACGTCCCGCCCTGCGCCTGCTCAAACTTGCCGGCGAACTGAGCAGAAGCCCCCGTAAACGCCCCTTTTTCGTGGCCAAACAAGGTGGACTCCAGCAGGTTCTCAGGGATGGCCGCGCAATTGACCGCCACAAAAGCACCGCTCGCCCGCATGGAGTGGCGATGGATATAACGCGCCACCACTTCCTTGCCTACGCCACTTTCCCCCTGTAGCAAAACAGAGACATCCGACAGCGCAATCCGTGCAGCCAATGCCAAGGTCTGCTGCATGATAGGCGATTCCGCTACCATGCCTTCGCGTGAATCAGATTTAGGACGCAAAACGCGGTGCTCAATCTCGGCCACCAAAACACTCGGTTCAAAGGGCTTAAGCAGGTAATGCGCCGCCCCCGCCCGCAGCAAGGCCACCGCCTGCTCCAGTACGCCATAGGCCGTCATCAGCACAAAAGGTACGCTGGGGTAATGTTTTTTCGCCTCATAAAACAAAGCGTAACCATCCATAACGGGCATTTGGGCATCTGACAAAATCAAGCCGACGGGCTGGTGCTTGAGCACCTCTAGCGCGGCCATGCCGTTATCCGCCGACAAGGTACAAAAACCCGCCAAATTCAGCGTATCCACCACGGCCTCACGCAAGTCAGGATCATCTTCGACCACGAGTACGGGAAGCGGTGTAGTCGCGACTATTGCAACCTGTCGATGAAGAGACGTGCCCATGACCTGCCCTAATTAAAGAACCTACAGAATCCACCGTATTTCTACCTAATGCCAATTATGGCATGAAGTCATCCCGTTTTTTCTAGCGCATAATGCGTCCTCCACTCTTTACTTTTCCTTAAACAGGTATCGTCGTGCGTTTCGAAAACCGAATCAAAATCTGCGCCCCCACCACCCCCCTATCTGCACGTTTAAGCCGCCCCCAGCTATGGCAGGGCTTGGTTGCACGGGCAGAGCAGCCTGAACTATTTGTTTACGGCCTTGAATACATGAAGGTTTTGGCGCGAGGCACCAACTGGCTAGAGCGAGAAC
>CALMOJ010000234.1 GCA_937871815.1 uncultured Neisseriales bacterium | reverse complement strand
CGGATATTCAGCGGGCGATTTTTCATTTGATGGAAGTACGGGGTGTGGTTGAGGCAAGACGGGTGTAAGCCCCACGTCTACGGTACAAAATAAGGGGCAGGGAAATTTATAGTGCAATGCACAAAAAAAACTTGCCAAAGCAGGGGGCGGGTTCGATAATCGAAGCTCATCAGGACGTTTCATGCAACGTGTGCGTTTTGGTGTTGTCTCCTCCATCCTCCTTCAAATAGGTGGAATTCAGCGCAGCCGAGGTTCTCGGTTGCGCCTTTTTTTGCCTGTTATTTTGATTGTTGCAAAAAATGCTGCGTCGCAACAATTTTGTCAGATTTTGTTACCCACACCCTCTCTGCACCCCCCTTCCTTAGCCCACGCCAGTTTGCTGATTTGACACGGTTTCGTACGCTGTAATAGAATCGACAACTTTCAAGAATTTGACTGGAACATTTCCATGAAAACCTTTTCTGCCAAGCCGCACGAGGTTCAGCGCGAATGGTTCGTGGTTGACGCTACTGACAAGGTGCTGGGCCGTTTGGCTGCTGAAGTCGCCCGTCGCTTGCGCGGCAAACACAAGCCTGAGTTCACCCCCCACGTTGATACCGGTGATTACATCATCGTGACCAACGCTGACAAAATCCGCGTTACCGGAACCAAGGCGCAAGACAAGATTTACTACCGTCACTCTGGCTATCCAGGTGGTATTTATCAACGCACTTTCACCGAAATGCAGCAGCAATTCCCAGAACGTGTGCTTGAAAAAGCGGTAAAAGGCATGTTGCCTAAGGGCCCTCTGGGCTACGCCATGCTGTCCAAGCTGAAGGTCTATGCTGGCAACGAGCATCCGCACACTGCCCAGCAGCCTAAAACGCTGGAATTCTGAGAATAAAGGCAGAACGAAAATATGAACGGTAAATATTACTACGGTACAGGTCGTCGCAAGAGTGCCGTTGCGCGAGTGTTCATGGCTAAGGGCACGGGTCAAATCACCGTGAACGGCAAGCCTTTGGACGAATATTTCGCCCGCGAAACGGGTCGTATGATTGTGCGCCAACCTTTGGCTCTGACCGAACACCTCGAAACCTTCGACATCATGGTAAATGTGTCGGGTGGCGGCGAAACCGGTCAAGCTGGGGCGTTGCGTCACGGCGTAACCCGCGCACTGATCGAGTTCAACCCTGAACTCAAGCCAGCGTTGTCCACTGCTGGCTTTGTGACACGCGATGCACGTGAAGTTGAACGTAAGAAGGTCGGCTTGCACAAAGCCCGCCGTCGCAAGCAATTCTCCAAGCGTTAATTTGCTGGGATTTGCCCAAAAAAGCCGCCGCCGTGCGGCTTTTTTGTTGTGCGCTGCGCTATGCTTTACATGTGCGGTGCCGTAGTAACATAGGTTATCTGGTTGATTTTTCAAAAGAAGGGGCGATGCGATGATTTCAGTAGGGATTGTGGGTGGAACAGGTTATACCGGCGTTGAATTGCTACGCTTGCTGGCAGGGCATCCTCATGCTCGCGTCCACGCGGTCACCTCACGCAAAGAAGCGGGGATGCCAGTAGCCGAGATGTTCCCAAGCTTGCGGGGCTATGTTGATGTAGCGTTTTCTACGCCCGAAGAAGCCGACCTCACCGCCTGCGATGTGGTGTTCTTTGCCACACCCAACGGCATCGCCATGAACGAAGCCGTGCGCCTGCTCGAAGCAGGGGTCAAGGTCATTGACCTCGCCGCTGACTTCCGCATCAGCGATGTTGCCGAATGGGAAAAATGGTACGGCATGACCCACGCCGCCCCCCATCTGGTGCAAGAAGCCGTCTATGGCCTGCCTGAAATCAACCGTGCTGCCGTGCGCTCGGCACGGTTGATTGCCAACCCTGGTTGCTATCCCACTGCCGTGCAGCTGGGCTTTTTACCGCTGATTGAAGCAGGGGCGATTGACACCCAAACGCTGATTGCTGACTGCAAATCCGGTGTGTCCGGCGCAGGGCGCAAAGCCGAAGTCCACGCGCTGTTTGCCGAGGCGGGCGATAACTTCAAAGCCTATGGCGTAGCAGGGCATCGTCACTTGCCTGAAATTCGCCAAGGACTGGGGCGTGCCGCAGGCGGGAGCGTTGGGTTGACCTTTGTTCCCCATCTGACCCCGCTGATTCGCGGTATTCACGCCACGCTGTATGCACGCCTCACCAAAGACATCGACCTGCAAGCTCTGTTTGAACAGCGTTATGCCGACGAAACCTTTGTAGACGTACTTCCTGCCGGTAGCCACCCCGAAACCCGCAGCGTACGCGGTGCCAACACCTGCCGTATTGCGGTTCACCGCCCACAAGGGGGCGATACTGTGGTGATTTTGTCGGTGATTGATAACTTGGTTAAAGGCGCGGCAGGCCAAGCGGTGCAAAACATGAACATCTTGTTTGACCTGCCAGAAAAGACTGGTCTGGGCATTGTGCCGCTGTTGCCGTAAAGACCCCTTTGGCTATCCTGTTGATTTTTTGACTATCACGCGGATAATGCCTTCACCTGTTTACGACCTTTTTGGAGCATGACCATGACTGATGTTGCTGAAATCCCTAGCCCGTTTGTGTTTACTGACAATGCCTGCAACAAGGTAAAAGACCTAATTGCAGAAGAAGGCAACCCTGAGCTCAAGCTCCGCGTCTTTGTAACTGGTGGCGGCTGCTCGGGCTTCCAATACGGCTTTACCTTTGATGAAGTCGCCAATGACGACGATGCCTTGGTTGAAAAAGACGGCGTGACCCTGCTGGTTGATCCTATGAGCTACCAGTATTTGGTCGGCGCAGAAATCGACTACCAAGAAAGCATCGAAGGCTCGCAGTTTGTAATTAAGAACCCGAACGCTTCTTCAACCTGCGGCTGCGGCTCTTCCTTCTCTGCCTAATTTGCACTAAACCCTACGTTCAGCCCTCAAAAACCCCGAATGCGCAGGCTTCGGGGTTTTTGTTCCCTTATCCGAGCCCCAGAATATGCCCACCCCCTCTCCCTTTGCCCCCACCCTATTGCCCTTGGCGCGGGAGTTTCCGTTTACAGATGCGGACTTTGACCGTGTTCGCGCCTTTATTCGTGAGCGGGCAGGTATTTCCTTGGCCGAAACCAAAAAAGATATGGTGTATGGTCGGCTGGTACGGCGGGTACGTGCCTTGGGGCTCGGCTCATTTAACGCCTATTTAACGCTCTTGTTTTCAGCCGCAGGGCGACCCGAGCTTGAGTTTTTTGTTAACGCGCTGACCACCAATCTGACATTTTTCTTTCGCGAAGAACACCATTTCCCCCTCTTGGCCGAACACCTCCGCCAGAAGAGCGGTGACATCACTATTTGGTGCGCAGCCTCCTCCACCGGCGAGGAACCCTACACCATCGCCATGACTGCCCACGAAGCCACACAAGGGCGCAGTCATACGCGGGTATCCATAGTCGCAACCGACCTCGACACCCACGTTTTAGCCACCGCTGCAGCGGGCTGTTATGCCGAAACAGCTATCGCCCGCTTGCCTGTCGGCTTGGCTACACGCCATTTTGACCGCCAGCCAGATGGCACATGGAAAATCCGCCCTGAGTTACGCCAAATGGTGCGCTTTCAGCCCCTTAATTTGGTTGAGCCTAATTGGGCGCTGCGCGGACCCTTTGATGCTATCTTTTGCCGAAATGTGATGATTTACTTTGACCGTGATACCCAGCTTGCCATCTTGCGGCGATTTGCCCCCCTGCTAAAGCCAGATGGGCTGCTCTTTGTAGGGCATTCAGAAAATTTTTATCATGCAGCAGACCTGTTTAAACTCCGTGGCAAAACAGTCTACGAAAAGGTTTAGAATCCCCCTTTTGCTTGGGGGGATATAGCGTGGCCTCTGGCTGCTATCTTTCCAACATCAACCTATCGCCCTCTACGCCAACACGAGGCTAACCGAGGCGCAACGAGAATAAACGATGAAAATTGTGGTGCTGGGCGCAGGGGTTATTGGGGTATCTACCGCGTGGTTTCTGCTTAAAGCAGGCCATGAGGTTATTGTTATCGACCGCCAAGCCCAAGCCGGTGTAGAAACCAGCTATGCCAATGGCGGCCAAATCTCTGTCAGCCAATCGGAGCCTTGGGCCAGCCCACAAGCCCCCATGAACATGCTGCGCTGGATGTCGCAAGAAGATGCACCTCTACTGTTTAAGCTCAAAATGGACCCCAATCAATGGGCGTGGGGGCTACGTTTTCTGTCCGAATGCCGTAAAGGAAGACAACGCTATAACATCCGCCAGCTGATTAACCTCGGGCTGTATAGCCGCCAAACGCTGCACGACATTGTGGCGGAAACGCATATTGAATTTGAGCAGCAAAGCCGAGGCATCGCGGCACTGTTCTTTTCGCAAGAAGAACTCGATGATGCGGCTAAAACCTGTCTGTTTATGCAGAGTTTAGGCGTAGATCGCAAAATGGTGACGCGTGACCGGATTGTGGAAATCGAACCCGCGCTACGCCACATCGCCCCCAAATTGGCAGGGGCCAGCTACTGCGAAAGCGACGAATCTGGTGATGCACGGATGTTCACCCAGCGTCTGGCCGCCATTGCCGAAGAGCAAGGTGCGGAATTTCGCTACCACACGCGCATCAACACCCTGCTGACCCGTGGCAGCACCATTAGCGGGGTTTCGATTACGGGGGCGGATGGTCAATACGAAACCCTTACGGCGGATGCCTTTGTGATGGCGATGGGCAGCTACTCGCCCCTATTGGCGCGCACAGTCGGCGTGAACCTACCGATTTACCCCGCCAAAGGCTACTCTGCGACGGTCAGTGTGGTGGAGCCAGAAATGGACGTCACCGATGGTGGCTTTGTAGAGAGTGCTGCGCCCAAAGTCAGCATTACCGATGAAAGCCACCGCATTGTCTTTTCACGACTCGGCAACCGCCTTCGCATTGCGGGCACGGCTGAATTTAACGGCTATTCGACCGAGCTGAACCCTGTCCGTTGCAATGCCCTGATTCAACGCGCCAAGCAGCTGTTCCCCAACGTAGCAGACTACGAAAACCCGATGTTTTGGACAGGCTTGCGCCCTGCAACGCCTTCTAATGTGCCGCTGATTGGTGTCACCCGTGAGTTTAAAAATCTCTACCTGAACACAGGACACGGCACACTGGGCTGGACCGAAGGGCCGGGGTCGGGACGTGCCTTGGCTGACATTATCAGCGGCATGCGCCCCGAAGTGGATTTTCCGTTTATGAAACCCTAGCGTGGCTAGCTGCCGCCCTCTATTGCCCACATTTTTAACAAGAGTGATACCCCGATGGAAGCCCTCACCCCCTACCAAGCCCTTGGCGGCGAAGCCATGCTGCGCCTGCTGGTTGACCGTTTTTACAATGTGATGGACAGCGACCCCGTTGCCCACGATATTCGTGTCATGCATCTTGGCGACCTAGAGCCGATTCGAGAGAAGCTCTTTATGTTTCTGTCTGGCTGGCTAGGCGGACCTAATTTGTATATGGAAAAATTCGGCCACCCTCGGTTGCGGGCACGCCACCTGCCTTTCCCGATCAATCAGGCGGCCAGCGACCAGTGGATGTATTGCATGGAAAAAGCCTTTGAAGGCTTGGCGGTTGACCCCGACCTCAAAGCCAAGCTGATTGCCGCCTTGCGCAATACGGCTGATTTTATGAAGAACCAAGAAGAACCTGCTTAAGCCAACGCGATCTTGCCCCATAAAAAAACCCCATCTAAAAAGATGGGGTTTTTTCGGTTCAGACCCCCAGAGGGGTCTTTGCCTTACGCTGCTTGGATATTAGCGGCTTGCTTGCCCTTAGGACCTTGTGCAACATCAAAGCTCACACGTTGGCCTTCTTGCAGGGACTTGAAACCGCTCATGTTGATAGCGGAGAAATGCGCGAACAAGTCTTCACCGCCATCATCAGGGGTGATAAAACCAAAACCTTTAGCGTCGTTGAACCACTTCACGATACCTGTTGCCATGTTGCATGCTTCCTTAAAAAACGGGGGATGTCCCCCTAAAAAATGTATTTCAATCCGTGCCTGTCTTTTAAACCCCAAATCGAAACCTAAGATTTAACTTCCATACCGGATAGCTATTTATAGCATATAACCACAGTAGAAAGTGTGACGCGGCGAGATAATTATCTTGTCTTGCTTGCACATCGAGGCAAATACAACAAAACCCGCTACTTGCGGGTTTTGCCTACCCTCAACCCTAAATTAGGGAAGGGTGCTTAAGCAGCTTGGATGTTAGAAGCTTGCTTGCCCTTAGGACCTTGGGTCAGCTCAAACGACACGCGTTGAGCTTCTTTCAGGGTCTTAAACCCGTTCATATTGATCGCGGAAAAATGCGCGAACAAATCTTCACCACCGTCGTCAGGGGTGATGAAACCAAAACCTTTAGCGTCGTTGAACCACTTGACGGTACCTGTTGCCATGAATAGTAACTTTCTTAAACAAAAAACGGGCTGGTGAGACCCAAATGCTTCAGGGTTTTGCTGTACGAATCCGCACCCGCGCCCCTGCTACCAGCCAAATGTTTTACGCGACTCAAAACACAGCGTCAAGGGTTATTTTTATCTACCGTGTTAATATTGAAAAAGTCGTGCTAGCGTCCATCGTATAAGCTAAACAAGGAGAGATCCACGCCGTATGCCAACCCATGTTCAAGACCATACCGCGCTCACCCTAAAGCGCGTCAAAGCCCCGCCTCCGCCGCTCTACCGCGTTCTCCTGCTCAACGATGACTTCACCCCGATGGAATTCGTCACCGATATTTTGCAAAAAATATTTCACATGGGTGTGGATCGCGCTACCCAAGTGATGCTGGACGTACACCACAATGGTCGGGGTGTATGCGGCATCTATTCGCAAGACATCGCCGCGACCAAAATCCGGCAAGTCATGGCGCTCGCCAAAGAACACCAACACCCTTTGCAATGCCTGATGGAGAAAAACACATGATTGCTCAAGAACTTGAAGTGAGCCTCCATATGGCTTTTATGGAAGCCCGCCGTAAGCGGCATGAATTTATCAGCGTCGAGCACCTGTTACTGGCCATGCTCCAAAACCCCTCGGCGACCGAAGTGCTACGCGCCTGTGGGGCGAACTTAGACGACCTCAGCAAACAGCTCAGCGAATTTGTCGAGCAAAACACCCCCATCGTCCCAGGCAAAGCCGAGATCGAAACCCATCCCACACTGGGTTTTCAGCGCGTGATTCAACGCGCGATTTTGCACGTCCAGTCCTCGGGCAAAAAAGAAGTCATGGGGGCAAATATTCTGGTGGCGATTTTTGGCGAAAAAGACTCCCACGCGGTCTATTACCTGCACCAACAAAATATCAGCCGTATGGACGTGGTCAACTTTATCTCCCACGGCATTAGCAAACCCAAAAACGGCGAAGCCCCCCAAGGCGCACCGGCACACGAGCACCCCGAAGAAGCCGATACCCACGGCAACAACAGCCCGCTCGAAAACTACACCCAAAACCTCAATGAGCAAGCGAAAGCCGGGAAAATCGACCCCCTGATTGGGCGCGACACCGAAATTGAGCGCGTTATCCAAACACTGTGCCGCCGCCGAAAAAACAACCCGCTGCTGGTGGGCGAAGCTGGTGTCGGCAAAACCGCCATTGCCGAAGGGCTGGCGCGTAGCATCGTTCAGGGCGACGTACCGAGCGTGTTGGCACAAGCCACGGTCTATTCGCTGGATATGGGCGCGTTGCTGGCTGGCACCAAATATCGGGGTGACTTTGAACAGCGGCTGAAAAGCGTGATTAAGCAGCTCACCAACGACCCGCACGCCATTTTGTTTATCGACGAAATCCACACCCTGATTGGCGCAGGGGCGGCCTCTGGCGGCACGCTGGATGCTTCTAACCTGCTCAAGCCCGCGCTGTCTAACGGCACGCTGCGCTGCATCGGTGCGACGACCTATACCGAATACCGTGGCATCTTTGAAAAAGACAACGCCTTATCGCGCCGCTTCCAAAAAATTGATGTGCCCGAGCCCACCGTCGAGCAAACCATCCATATTTTGCGTGGGCTCAAGTCACGGTTCGAAGCCCACCACGGGGTGAAATACACCGCCTCGGCACTGACCACCGCCGCAGAGCTCTCGGCGCGCTACATCAACGACCGCCACTTGCCCGACAAGGCGATTGATGTGATTGACGAAGCCGGTGCAGCGCAAAAAATCCTGCCTAAATCCAAGCAAAAGAAGGTGATTTCCAAGCACGAAATTGAAGAAATTATCGCCAAAATCGCCCGTATCCCGCCCAAAACGGTCAGCCACGACGACAAAAACGTGCTCAAGACCCTAGAGCGTGACCTAAAAAACGTGGTGTTCGGCCAAGACCCTGCCATTGATGTCTTGGCAGCCGCCATCAAAATGTCCCGTTCAGGGCTGGGCAACCCCATCCGCCCGATTGGTGCATTCTTATTTTCAGGCCCCACCGGCGTGGGCAAAACCGAAGTCGCCAAGCAACTGGCCTTTACGATGGGCGTGGAGCTGATTCGGTTTGATATGTCGGAGTACATGGAACGCCACGCCGTTTCGCGGCTGATTGGCGCACCGCCTGGCTATGTCGGTTTTGAACAAGGGGGGCTGCTGACGGAAAAAATCACCAAGCACCCTTACGCGGTGCTGCTGCTGGATGAAATCGAAAAAGCCCATCCCGATATTTTCAACATCCTGCTGCAAGTGATGGATCACGGCACGCTCACCGACAACAACGGGCGCAAAGCCGACTTCCGCAACGTCATCATTATCATGACCACCAACGCCGGTGCAGAATCGCTGTCTAAATCCAGCATCGGCTTTACCAATAGCAAAGCCAGCGGGGACGAGATGGCCGACATCAAGCGGATGTTCACCCCAGAATTCCGTAACCGGCTGGATGCCATCGTCTCGTTTAAGATGCTCGACCAGAGCATTATTTTGCGGGTGGTGGATAAATTCTTGATGCAGCTAGAAGCCCAACTGCACGACAAAAAGGTCGAAGTCCACTTTACCGATGCACTCAAGCAGTATTTGGGCAAAAAGGGCTTTGACCCTCTGATGGGCGCACGCCCAATGGCGCGGCTGATTCAAGATGCCATCCGCACCGCACTGGCCGACGAACTGCTGTTTGGACGACTCGCCGACGGGGGGCATGTCACTGTGGATTTGGACGATGCCAGCAAAGTCGTGTTAAAGTTTGACGAAGAGAACGTCGTTCCCGCCTAACTTGGCCGCACCGCCGAAAAAAACAGCCACCGCAATCAACGGTGGCTGTTTTTGTATCCGCAGCAGCTTAACCCGCTAGGTCAGTCAAGTGCGGACTCATTCGCCGACAACACCAGCCGCGCCAGCTCAGCGGCACTGTGGGTTTCGGTTTTATCCATAATGTGTTGGCGATGCACATGGACGGTTTTTTCACTAATCCCCAATGCCTGCCCCACGGCCTTATTCGGCAGCCCCCGTGCCAGCAAAATCGACACTTCGTGTTCTCGCGCGGACAGCCGAGCTAAACGCTCTTCTGCCAACGCCCGACGCATACTGTGCGCTTGGCAGTCTAACCCTGCAGTCACCGCCGCCGATACCGCATCTAGCAGGCGTTGATGGTTAAAGGGCTTTTGCAGAAAGTCATACGCACCCAGCTTCATTGACTCGACAGCTAATTCGACATCGCCATGCCCCGTCATCACCAATACCGGAAACGGCGAGCCTTGTTCTTGCAATCGCCGAATCAGCTCCAGCCCACTGATGCGCGGCATCCGAATATCCACCAACAAAGCACCTCCCCCTTCGGTAAAGGCGGGCAGATTTGCCAAAAAAACTTCTGCCGAGGCATAGCTTTTGGTTTCCCAGCCCGCAGACACCAGCAAAAAGGCGAGGGAACGGCAAAATGCTTGGTCATCATCAATTAGGTGGAGCACAGCAGGTACTGGGAGCGCGTCAGTCAAAAGAGATACATTCATACGGAGTAGTTGCCCAACAAATTGCGTATTTTACCCGCAAGTGTACGAAAAGCCCCGTCCTTCAGGGCGAGGATGGCGTGCATGGGCGGCATAGCCGTCCTTAGCGTGCCGCATCATTCGTGTGGAATGTCATTGCCTCTATATCCCCAAGCCAAACGTAGAGTGTGCCGCATGGAACGTCTTCAAGCCTTTAAATTCGGGCGACAGCCCAACGGCGAGCAAGCGCAGCACATGCGCCGCTTCGTGTTTAACAAGGTGTTGGCGTTGCAGCAGGCACTGCACGCGCAGGGCGAAAAGAAATTGAGCTATGCGGGTGTATCCAAGACCTTGACCGAATGGAAAGCCCAGCCGGAAACGCTTTGGCTAAAAGAAACCCACTTACAGCCCTTGCAGCAAATGCTCAAAGACTTGGAACACGCCTATGTTCATTTTTTCGAGCAACGGGCGGATTTTCCGCGCTTCAAGAAAAAAGGGTGAGGGGACAGCTTCCGTTATCCGCAAAGCAGCAAGCTTGACCAAGGCAATGGCCGTATCTTTCTGCCCAAGCTGGGTTGGCTGCGTTATCGCGCCAGCCGCGACGTGCTGGGTGATATTTGCAACGTAACCATTAGCCAGTCCGGCGGCAAGTGGTTTGCGTCGATTCAAACCCGCCGCGAAGTGGCAGCGGAATACCCAACGGGCGGGATGATTGGCCTCGATATGGGCATTACCCGCTTCGTTACACCGTCAGACGGCAGTTACTACGCCCCGCTGAATCACCAGCAACGGCTGAAACGGCACCAACGCCGCCTAGTACGGAAAGTGAAGTTCAGCCAGCACGGAAAAAAGGCGAAAGCCAAAGTGACACAGATTCACATCGACATCGGCCATACCCGCAAGGACTATCTGCACAAAGCTTCTCAGAGCCTGTTCAAAGTCTCAATGGCACAGAGGCTGCCAAGGCGAAATGGACCAAAAAAGCGGCGTTGGAACTGAATCCATACGCATTTTTTTCGAATTTCAACGCAGGATCACCCGCGTCTCGCAGATCGTAAACACGCTCTTAGAGCGGGGATACCGCTTGTTAGCGTGTGGAGAGCCGACGCAGTCAGGCCACTCGGAGAAGCAAGAACCCGCCAAAGTGCGTTCGCCCAGATTGGGCTGACCGCCGTAGGCATCCCCTTCCTTTCCAGCTTGACTGGCGAGGGTCTGCTTAGCAGGCCGAGAGGGGGGAGGATGCCAAGGCATATGCAGGGTCATGTCGCCGAAGGGGCCTGTGGCAAGGTAAAGCTGAGGATTAAGCCCATACCCTCTTCCGCACGGCATGCCGTCAATGCGCCACCGTGCGCTTCGATAATCGTGCGGCAAATAGACAACCCCAAGCCCAAGCCTTCTTGCTTGGTGGTAAAGAAGGGGTCAAATATCTTGGCCAGTTCAGCATCGGTTAACGGGGTACCGTGGTCGCGTACCGAGACGGTAATCACCCCCTCGGTGGCGGTAATCCGTACCTCAATCGGCGGCACAGGTGCGGGGCTATCGCGCTGGGCATCGCGGGCATTTTTGAGCAAATTCAACAAGACCTGCTGAATTTGCAAAGCATCCATTTGGGCAAAAACGGGGACAGACTCCACCAGTGCAACGGCGGGAGCCGCGCGTAATAGCCCCGTAAACAGGGCGATGGTTTGCACCGCCAACGGGATCATCGCTTGTACCTCGCGCACGCAGGGTCGTTTTTTGGCTAACCGCCGAATCCCATCCAACACGCCAGAAGCCCGCGTGGCTTCCGCAGTGATTTCACGGGCGGCATAGGCCACAACGTCAGGGGTCAGCAAGGCTTGCTCACTCGCCCGCACCAAAGCACTGCCATAGTTGCCGATGCTGGCCAGCGGCTGACTGAGCTCGTGTGCCAACGATCCCGACAGCTCGCCCAAAACCGACAAACGCGAAAGGTGCTCAAGCTGCTCTTGATTGGAATTGGCTTGCTGTGTGGCAGCGTTGTACTCCACCACCATCTGCTGAAGCTGGCTGGTGCGGTACTTCACCAGTCGCTCTACCCGCAAGGTATAGCCCAACCACAACAGCAGCCCGCCCACCATCGCCAATAGCCACGGCCAGTACTGACGCACAAAAGTATAAGGAGGCGGGGTGGCGACGGCATAGGGAGGCTTACCCAACTCACGCAGCAAGGCATGGACAGGCTGGTAGTCTGCCGGTACGGACCAGTAGCCCGCTTGTTTGCTGGGGGGCGCGGACAACAACGCTAACAGCACCTGACGCGCAATCTCTGGCGAAGTCTGGCGTGCTGCCGCAAAAGCCCAATCGGGATACAAGCGCGACGACACCACACAGGGCAAACGCGCATCACGCCGAACCGACAACACGCGGAATAAATGCGCTGGAATTTTTTGCTCCGCCACCAACTGCTCTAGCAAGCACGACCGAATCACGCCCGCATCCGCCCGCCCTTCGCGCACCGCCTCCACCACCTTGGTCAGGGGATAGCCGGTCTGCACCAAGCGGCCAATATCCCGATGGATGTCCAAACCGTCTTTGCGCAGCTCACCTTGCAGAATCTGAAACGCGCCAAAAGCGTCTTCGGTTGGGATGGCAAGACGTAAGCCTTTGAGGTCTTCTAGCCGCTGCAATTCGGGGCGGGCGGCCAATACAATCACCGTAGACCCCACGGCATACATGGCATCGGTGGCAGGGGGATTGAGATAAGTCGCGATTCGGCTTACCCCAAAAAAGTGCTCTTGCTCGACGTAGTCGCCAGGATTGGTAATGAGAAAATCGAGTTCTTGCCGCATTAAAGCAGGGGGAATGTCATTGAGTTCAAGCGGGCGCAGCACCCATTGATGCTGGGGCAGTGCCTGAGACAACGCGGATACCATCGGCAGCCACTGGGCATCGGTGTGCTCTTCGTCATGCCACGCCAACACCCCAATGGTAAAGGTGTCTGCCCATGCCGACGAAGCCAGCACACTCACCGCCAACAATAGCCCTGCACACACCTGCTTTAATGGGAACACACGCCACCTCTATCTTAAATTTGCCCCACCCTATGCCCATTAACAAAAGGGCATAGGGTGGATAAGCAAACTTGATTTTTGCATTATTCAACCAATTTTCGATGCCTTCGTAATAACTTCGTTGCTCACCGAGGCAGAGAACCCCCGCGACATCAAAAACCGAAACTGCTTTGAGCGTTCTTGCGGGGTAGCAGGGGCAGCGGTGAATTTTTTTTGCCACACCGCCGTCGCCCGTGCGGCTTCACTTTGGTTAGGCACAGGGGCGAAGAGCGGCACAGGGACTTCAACAGACCGTGCAGCAGGAAGTGGTGCAGGCCGCGCGTGTGCTGGCGCGACGGGGTCTTCTGCCCCCTCCAACGAGGCTGCCAGCGGAGCCAATGCCGCCGCAATCACCTCTGCCGATACCCCGCGTTGGCGCAGGTCTTGTTGCAAACGCAGCACCCCTTGCCGTGGGGCATGGCTGCGCACCCACGATTCGGCAAAACGCGCATCGGATTGCCAATCTCGCGCCACCAAATCCGCCAGCACCGCTTCTAGCCGCTTGCCGTCACTGGCAAAGGGGCGCAGCTTTTGCCGGAGCTCGGCGAGGCTGTATTCTCGCCGCCCCAACAGTGCCATCGCCCGTTGGCGTAGCGTATCTACTGACAACACATTTTTGGGCTCAGTCATGGCTTAACCCTCTTCCGATGGGCTGGCATCGCCCACGGCATACGGTAAGGTTTGCACCACCAACACCGCCCCCGCCACACTACCCAGATGCACCCCATCACTCAGGGCAGGGGTTTGGCACACCGCCAACACCATCCAGCCGCCTTGCAAAGCAGGCGCGGCCAAGACGATATGGCCTATCACTTGTTCACCTGTTGTGGGGCAAAACAGCGGGTCGCCTGCCATCACTTGTTCGGCATCTAACCATGCCCGAATCATTCTGCGTTTGACCTTGCCCAAATATTGGCTACGCGCCACGATTTCTTGCCCCGGGTAGCAGCCTTTTTGAAAATTCACCGCCCCAATGCACTCCATATTGGCCATTTGCGGCACAAACAGCTCTTGGGTGGCGGCGGTAATCCAGCCTATCCCGTCGGTGATATTGTCGGCATCCCAATCCGCCGTCCCCACCCCCTGCGCCCCCAGCAGCAGACGCGGCCATGCTGCCGCTGCCGCCGTATCGGTCAGGGCCAGCACAAAGCGCGTAGCCGAGAGTCGAATCACTTCGCCGCCCGCCACCGCCACCACACCCATCACCGCCTCGGGCACCGCCCCTACTGCCGCCAAGACCCGCGCGGCGGCCTCGGTGCCGCTCACCCCCAGCAACGACACCTCATCGGCCACACGGTGGCTGACCTTGGAGCGCATCACATACATCCCCAACCGTTTGCGAATCGGCGCGGCAATATCGGCGGATACCATCAAGCGCAATGCAGCAGGCTGGTGCGCGGTCGCCGCCGCTTCCCACAGCAGAAAGCTGGCCAACATCCGCCCCTTGGGGGTGGAATAGGTCGAATACTGGGCGTGGCTGGGGCTGACTTGACGCACATCGCTAGAAAGTTGCCCCTGCAAAAAGGCGCGGGCATCGTCACCGGCAAAACTGAGCAGCGAAAATCTCCCCAGTACACTGACGCGGTCGGCGGTGGCGGGCACGGGCGGCAGGCTAAATAACTGCGCCAAGGCCACCCCGGGCTCGGGTTCACGCATAAAGGCTTCGCCAACCAAGAACGTATCAACCTGCTGGGCGCGGAGCTTGGTCACGTCGTCCTTGCTCGCAATGCCGCTTTCGGTCACCACAATCCGCCCCGCATCCATCGCGGGCAGCAAGTCCAAAGTCGTGTCCACATTGACCTCAAACGTGCGGAGATTGCGGTTATTCACCCCAATCAGCGGCGTGGTCAGCGTCAGCGCGTGGCGCAACTCTTCGGCATCGTGGACTTCAACCAGCACCGCGAGGCCAAGGGCGTGGGCGTGGGCTTCAAAGCGTTGCATCTCGTCCACGCTCAGCGCGGCGGCAATCAGCAAGATGCAATCTGCCCCCATCGCCCGCGCTTCGTCGATTTGGTAGGTATCGACAATAAAATCCTTGCGCAGCACCGGCAGCACACAGGCGGCACGGGCGGCTTTGAGGTAATCGACACTGCCCTGAAAATAGTCACGGTCGGTCAGCACCGACAAACACGCGGCACCGTGTGCGGCATAGCTGGCGGCAATCTCCGCAGGCTGAAAGTCCGCCCGAATCACGCCCTTGCTGGGGCTGGCTTTTTTGACTTCGGCAATAATGGCCGGCAAACCGGCGGCCAATTTGGCGCGAATCGCCCCGACAAAATCCCGAGGGGTCGGCATAGCGCGGGCAGCGGTGGCCACGTCGGCTTGGGGTGTTTGGGCTTTCAGAGCAGCGACTTCTTCGCGCTTGGTCGCCAGAATTTTGTTCAAAATATCAGACATGGTGCTTCCTTCAAAAACAGGCAAATACGCATCAAATAAGGGTTTAGGCAGGATTTACAGTCGCAGCAAAAAACCGAAACACCCGCGCAGGCAACCACGCCAACGTCCCCGGAAAACGTCCGGTCACAAAGCCCACATGCCCCCCCGTGGCGGGAAATTCCAAAGTCACGGCGGGGCTGGCTTGGTGGGGCAAGGGCAGGGCATGAGCAGGGAGAAACGGGTCGTTTTGGGCATTCAGCACCAAGGTCGGGCAGACAATATGCGGCAACCACGGCTTGGCCGAAGCCGCCTGCCAATACGCCTCGGCACTGGCATAGCCCGCCAGCGGAGCGGTCACCGTCCGGTCAAAGGCGGCAAACGTCCGGCTGTCTTGCACCTGTTGCCGGTCAAATAGCGTGGGGTGATGGTGCAGCGTGTGCAGGGCATGTTGCTTGAGCGTGCTTAAAAACAAGCGGGTATAGACCTGCCGGTTAAAGCCGCTATCAAGGGCTTGGCTGGCAGCGGTTAAGTCCAGCGGGGCAGAAATCGCCACCGCCGCTTGGAGCAAGGCCGCCTGACCCGTCTCGCCCAGATACTTCAGCAGCAGATTGCCCCCCAGCGACACCCCCACCCCATACAACCGTGGGGAACGCGTCAGCAAGCGCGGCAAAACCCACTCCAGCTCGGCGGAATCCCCTGCGTGGTAGGCACGGGGCAAGGTATTGGCCACCCCGCCACAGCCCCGAAAATGCACCACCACGCCCTGCCAACCGTACTGCTGTGCCCCAGCCATCAAGGCACGGGCATAGTGGCTGCGGCTGCTGCCTTCTAAACCATGCAACACCACCAACAGCGGCGCGTCAGGCTGCGGGGCCTCCACCCAGTCCAAGGCAATCTGCCCCCCATCTGGCGTGTCCCAGCATTCGCGCCGATAAACGGGGCGCGGCTGGCGCAAAAAGAGGGCGGGGTAGAGCGTTTGGCTGTGTCCTTCTGGCAGCCAAACGGGGGCGGTGTAGGTCACGCTTGCGCGGGGCGTTGGGCGGACTTAGGCCGGAAAGCAACGACCACGGCAGGGTCGGTTTCGACCCACGGTGCGCCAATCAAATCGAGGCAATACGGCACGGCAGCAAAAATCCCCGACACCCGTACCTTGCCGTCTGCGTCTTTCAGCCCCTCTAGGGTTTCGGCAATGGCTTTGGGCTGGCCGGGCAAATTGAGAATCAGGGCTTGCTTACGAATCACGCCCACTTGCCGCGACAAGATGGCGGTGGGGACAAAAGCCAAGCTGATTTGGCGCATTTGCTCGCCAAACCCCGGCATCACGCGGTCGGCCACGGCCAAGGTGGCCTCTGGGGTGACATCGCGGGGCGCAGGGCCTGTGCCGCCGGTGGTCAGTACCAATTGGCAGCCTTGGTGGTCGACCAAGTCTTTGAGCGTGGCTTCGATGTCTTCTTGCTCGTCGGCAATCAGCCGAGTCTCAAACACCATTGGCGTGGTGACGGTGCGCGTCAGCCAGTCTTTGAGGGCGGGCAAGCCTTTGTCCTCGTACACCCCTTGGCTGGCACGGTCACTAATCGACACCAGCCCAATTGTCAGTGGCGTGCTCATGCGTCGTCGTCCTCTAGCAAGGTATCTTCTGCGGCGACGGGGGCAGGCGCACTGCCCGGCTCGGGCAACAGGGTTTTCAGCAACTGGAACACGGCGCGGTAAGACTTGGGCGGTTTGCCAGCGGCGTGTTCGCGGCGGGCATTGCGAATCAGGGTGCGGAGGGCTTGCACATCGACCAGCGGGTATTCGCGGACAAACGCATCCATTGCGCCGTCTTCGGCCACGAGGTTGTCGCGGTAGCGTTCTAGCCGATGCAGCCACGCGGTGTGCTGGGTGGAGTCGCCGCGCAAAATGGCCAGCCGCGCTTCAATCGGCTCGGGGTCAACGTGGCGCATGATGCGCCCAATAAACTGGAGTTGCCGCCGAATGGCACCGTGGGCTTTTAGGCGGCGGTATTCTTTGATGGCCTCGCGCAGGTCATCGGGCAAGGGCAGGGTTTTGAGGGTGTCGGCCGGCAGCTCGACCAGCTCTTTGCCGAGGCCTTGCAGCGCGTCCATCTCGCGTTTTTTCTGGGATTTGCTAACAAAGCCTTCTTCAGGGACGCGGTCTTCTTGGCGGATAATCATGGTGTAGGGGGCTCTCGCAAACAATGTTGCGATGATACAGCAAGAGGGGCGTTTCGCCTTTTAAGAACCCGTTTACGGTCTCGCGAACCCAACGGCAACCACCCCACCCCTGCGGGGCATTCCCGCCACGGGGGTGGGGTCAAAGCCAAGCTCCGCTGTGGCTGGCGGCGGCGCGGAAGCAGACTCGCCCGCACCTCACTGGCTTTGAACAGGTTCAAAAGGGCGATAGAAGCCAAGCTCATAAGCCAACCCGCCCACGACTTTGCAGCGTGGGCGGTTGTTTGGGTGCAGCAATACAGGCTAACCCTGTGAGCAACTAGCGGGTCAGCAAGCTCAAATCCATTTCATGGCAATCAGGGCTGACTTCGAACTCGGCTTCGGTCACCGCCCGCACGGCTTCTACGCTCAGGCCTGGGGCGTATTCGGTCAGCAGCATTTTGCCTTCTTTGAACTTAAACACTGCATATTCGGTAATCAGGGTGTTGACCTTGCTGCGGGCGGTCAGCGGGAGGGTGCAGGTTTTGAGCACTTTGCTGCCGCCGTCACGGGTGCAGTGTTCCATCGCCACCACGACTTTTTTCGCGCCAGACACCAAATCCATCGCGCCGCCCATGCCGGGCACCATTTTGCCGGGCACCATCCAGTTGGCTAGGCTGCCATGCTGATCCACCTGCAAGCCGCCCAAAACGGTTGCATCCACATGCCCGCCCCGAATAATCGAGAACGACATGGCACTGTCAAAAAATGCTGCGCCGGGCAAGGTGCCGCAGGGTTTGCCACCCGCATTGGTCAGGTTAGGCACCGGCTGCCCTTGGAGCGGCCCCATGCCGAGCAGGCCATTTTCGGATTGCAGGGTAATGGTGACATCACTCGGCAAATAGTTGGGCACGAGGGTGGGCAGGCCAATCCCGAGGTTGACCACGTCACCTTGTTTGAGTTCTTGTGCCACACGGCAAGCGATGCGTTCTTTTACGTCCATTTTCTTAGCTTTCTTCGGTCAACATCAGCGCGGAAATCATGACACCAGGGGTAATCACGGCTTCGGGGTCTAGGCTGCCCAGCGGCAAGAGTTCATCGACTTCGGCAATGACCCAATCGGCAGCCATAGCGACGAGGGGGTTAAAATTACGTGCGGTTTTGTCATAGACCAAATTACCGGCTTCATCGGCTGCACGGGCTTTGACGATGGCCATATCGGCACGCAATGGACGTTCTACCAGATATTCCACGCCATCAAACGTCAGATGCGTTTTGCCTTCGCCGACCACGGTGCCCACGCCGGTTTGGGTCAACACCCCGCCCAGCCCCGCGCCACCACAGCGGATACGCTCGGCCAGTGTGCCTTGGGGTACCAGTTCAACATCCAGCTCGCCGTTAATCATTTGCTGGCCGGTCAGGGGATTGGTGCCAATGTGCGAGGCAATCAGACGCTTGACGCGGCGATTGGCTACCAATACGCCCACGCCGGTGTTCGGCAAAGCACTGTCATTGCCAATCAGGGTCAAATCACGCACCCCAGAATCTAACAGCAAGCCAACAATGCGCTCTGGCGTGCCGCAGCCCATAAAGCCACCAAACATGATAGACATGCCATCTTTTAGGCGGCTGACAAAAGCATCGGGGCTAATCCGTTTGTTATACATGGTGAGGCCTCCACACGCGCTTGAACGCGGATTTTTTTGGGGTAAAAGCCGGAGCGCGGTGTTTCCCGCTTTGCCGGAAGCATTCGTACTGAATACAACCCAATACTATGCCATAAGTGGTGTGGTGTGGTGTATTGGCCGGGTGGCGCAATCGCTCGGAAGCCGTATGCCCCTATTGCCGTGCAGTGCTTGTGGCACGCTGCATCAGCATTGCGAGGTCAAGGTTGGCATGGCGTGGGTGTATCGGATTTCAAATCTGCCCGCCCACGCCTTTAAATTTCTCGACAAAAGCGGCGATTTTTTGAAAGACGCTCTGCTTTTTGGTCAGGTATTGCGGATTCAGCGGGCTCATCTTGGGCAAAACGGCATTGAGTTCAGTACCATTTT
>CALMOJ010000233.1 GCA_937871815.1 uncultured Neisseriales bacterium | reverse complement strand
AATCCGTCTGGGGTTTGGGGAAACTCGCACTCATGCTGATTTGTGCAACAAAGCCTGTTAAAGACGAACCGGCACGACCCCGCAAAGCGGCGCATTTGCTGCGCTTGCTCGCCGTTGGGCTGTAGCTCGAATTTGAAGGCTTGAAGACGTTCCATAACACCCATTATGCCTTTGTGGCGGTACGCCGATTGCGGTGATTCGGCAAACCATTGAGCAGCAGCAAACACCGCATTAAAGTCAAAACCGGACGGCTACGCCGTCCGCGCTATCCATCCCCGCCCTGAAGGGCGAGGTTTTACGCGCAACTGATAAAAGACTGGTCAATTTTGAGCGCATCCACCGGCAGAGAGCTCAGGTAGGCCAGCGAAGAATAGCCCGTGCCAAAATCATCCATCGTCAGCGGATGCCCCGCCGCGTACCGGCTTCCCATCGCCCCTCACGGTTTGCAGCAGCGCGTGTGACGGCACTCGCCCACCGCCAAGCCCCCACGGGTTTTACGCTACAATCCGCCGGTCTGATTTTCTCTGAACGGCTCGCATGTCCGCCCCCCCAGTTCCCAACAGCATGACCCTCTACAAACGACTCCTTGGCTATCTCAAACCTTACTGGCAACGCTTTGCGATTTCTTTGGTCGCGCTGGCCATTGCGGCGGCCACCGAGCCTGCGTTTGCACGGCTGATGAAGCCGCTGGTCGATGGCGGCTTTGTGGCGCGGGACGGCTGGAGCATGATTTGGACCCCGATGGCCATCGTCGGGCTGTTCTTGCTGCGGGGCATCACCAGCTTTATCAACGACTACACCACCACTGCGCTGGCGGGGCAGGTTGTCATGACCCTGCGCCAAGAAATGTTCGATAAGCTGCTCCGCTTGCCGATTGGCTACTACAACGACAACGCTTCGGGACGGGTGCTGTCGCGCATTACCAACGATGTCAACCAAGTGACCGATGCCGGCTTCAATATCATCACCGTGGTGGTCAAAGACGGCGTGACCATCATCGGTTTGCTCGCCCTGCTGTTTTACACCGACTGGCAGCTCACCTTGATTTGCCTGACCATGATTCCGGTGGTCGGCACCAGCATCCGCTTTGTTGGCCGACGGCTGCGCACCCTGTCACGGCAAAACCAAGCCACGCTGGGGCAACTGACCCAAGTGGTCGGCGAAACCATCGACTGCCAACGGGTGGTCAAGGTTTACGGCGGCGAAGCCTACGAAGCCGCGCGGTTTTTTGAGGCCGCCAATCAGCTGCGCCAAAACGCGGTCAAACAAGCTGCCACCACTTCTTCCAATACCGGTGTCACCCAGCTGATTATCTCGGTGGCCTTGGCGTTTATCATCTACTTTGCCAGCCTACGCGCCAGTCACAACCAGTTTACGGCGGGGGACTTTATGTCCTTTTTGACCGCCATGATTATGTTGTTTGCCCCAGTGAAACGGCTGACCAGCGTCAACCAGTCGCTGCAAAAAGGGCTGGCCGCCGCCGAGAGCGTCTTTGGCTTTTTGGACGAAGCCGCCGAAACCGACCACGGCAGCCACGCCCTGCCCCACGCCACCGGCAAAATCGACTTTATTGGCGTGGATTTCCGCTATCCCCACGCCGAGCGTGACGCGCTGTCTGCCCTGAATCTCAGCATTGCAGCGGGCGAAACGCTGGCCTTGGTCGGCAGCTCCGGCAGCGGCAAAACCACCCTAGTGAACCTGATTCCCCGCTTCTACAACCCCAGCGCGGGCGAGATTCGGGTGGATGATGTGCCGCTGTCTGCCCTCAAACTCACCACCTTGCGCCAGCATATTTCGATGGTCAGCCAAGACGTGACCCTGTTTAACGACACCGTGGCCGCCAATATCGCCTACGGTCAAGCAGCCACCCTACCGCGCGAAACCATTATCGAAGCCGCCCGCGCCGCCCACGCCCTCGAATTTATCGAAGCCATGCCGCAGGGCTTTGACACCCTGATTGGCGAAAACGGCGTGCGGCTGTCCGGCGGGCAGCGTCAACGGCTGGCCATTGCCCGCGCCCTGCTGAAAAACGCCCCCATCCTGATTTTGGATGAGGCTACCAGCGCGCTCGACACCCAGTCCGAACGCTTGGTGCAAGCGGCACTGGACCGGCTGATGCAAAACCGCACCACGCTGGTGATTGCCCATCGCCTGTCCACCATCGAAAACGCCGACCGCATTGTGGTCATGCACCAAGGCCGCATCGCCGAGGTCGGCACCCACGCCGAACTCCTCGCCCACAAGGGGCATTACGCCACCCTGCACCAGCTGCAATTTAAAGAGCCTGGCCATGCTTAAGCATTTAAAAAACCGCCACACATGGGTGCTACTCTGCCTGCCGCTGATTGTGTTGGTCTGGTTTTTGCCCCACACCAACAGCGTGCGCTACGGCGGCCTCACCGCCTTGGCCTTGCTGTGCCTGACCGCGCCAGACATCCGGCAGCGGGTTAAGGCCATTTTGGGGTCGGCGCCGCTGTGGGTGCTGTGGGCCTTGACCCTGTGGCTGCTGATACAGCTTGGCCTGTTTGCGTGGTTTCCTGCCGAAACATGGCACGAGCTGCGCGGGCAGTGGTTTAAAAAAATCGCCTTCTTTGTGGCAGGGGTGAGCTTGGCCAGCCTCGCCACCACGGCCCCTTCGGCCCCTCCGCTACGCCACCCGTTTGCCGCCCTCACCGCCCTGTTTTACGGGCTGACGTTGATGATGACCATTCAGGTGGTTGAGTACGGCTATTGGCTGCTAAACGGCATCAGCCCCTTGATGCGGGTTGGGCTGTTTGGGCAAAAAAACGAGCTGTCGTATATCGCCAATATCTTGTTCGCGCTGGGCGTGGCAGAGGGCGTGGCACGGCACTTTGGCGCGAAAAGCGTGCTGAATCTCTCCGCCAAAACCTTGGCCTTTGCCTGCTTGATGGCCGCCAGTGTGGCCTTGCTGTCTGGCGCACGAAACGGCGTAATTGGCATGATTTTGGTGTTTGGCTCCAGCGCGGTGCTGACCGTCTTTTTGCGTCGCCATTCCTCGGTGTCGTCTTGGCGATGGCTGCTGGTGGGCGGGGTGCTGTCGGTGGGCTTGGCCGTGGCTTCGTGGCAGCTCGACCCGCGCTGGGCGCGGTTTGCCGAGACACTTCCCCACGCGCTGCATTCCGCCGACCACCCGAGCTGGCTGGACGAAGCCCGCTACCCCTTTCCCCTGCTCAAAGACGGCAAGCCGGTCGAAATCTCGGCCTATGAGCGCGTCGCCTTTATGACCGAGGGGCTAAAGTTCAGCGCAACCCACCCCGCCGGCATCGGCTTTACCCGCAAGGCGTTTTCGCACGCGATGGAAGCCACCTTTGGCCAGCCTTCTCGCCATGCCCATAGCGGCGTGGTCGAATGGCTCATCGGCATGGGCTGGTTGGGTATGGCCTTGTGGATGGTGTTTTTAGGCTTGCTGTTCCGGCAGGGCTTTGGCCATTTTTTGCGCTACCGCAGTGCTTTGGGGCTGCTGCTGGCCTTTGTCGTCGCGGGGTTTTTTGGGCGGATGTTTATCGAAATTGTGACCCGCGATTTGGCGTTTGAGCTGTTTATGCTGGTGCTGGGGATTTTGGTCGCCAGTGTGCGCCAAGCCCGTGAGCAGGCTGTCTTGGCTGACCCCTCGTTCGCTGGACGTTGACCCGTTCTCAGCTTACCCCCCCACAAGGATGTCTTACCCCATGCGTATCGCACACATCGAATCCTCTATGAACTGGGGCGGGCAAGAGCTCCGTATCGTGGAGCAAACCGACTGGCTGAACCAACACGGCCACCCCACTTGGATTATCGCCCGCCCTGATTCCGCCATTCTGCGCGAAGCCCAGCAGCGCGATTTGCCCGTGCTGGCCTTGGATATTCGCGGCTCAGCCAACCCCCGCACCTATGCCGAACTGGCTCAGTTTGTCCGCACCCAGCGCATCGACCTGCTGGACTGCCACGGCAACCGAGATAGCGCGTACGGCGCGGCACTGAAATGGCTGACTGGCTTGCCGGTGGTGCGCTCGCGGCATGTCACCGACCCCGTTCGCAGCAGTGCCCTGCGCAAGCTGGTTTGGCGTACCGGCAACCACGGCATTGTCGTCACCGCCGAGCGCGTCGCCGAGATTCTGGTCGAAGCCGGCTTTGCCCCGCGTGACCGGATTTACGTCGCCGCAGCGGGGGTGGAAACCGACCGCTTTCACCCGCAGCGGGACGGCCAAGCCCTGCGTGCCCAACTGGGCATTCCCGCCCACCATCGGGTGATTGCCAATGTCGGCATGATTCGCCCAGACAAAGGCCAACGCTTTTTTGTCCAAGCCTGCCTTGCGGTACTGGCACAGCATGACGACCTGACTTGCATCCACCTCGGCGAAGCCACGCGCCAAACCGAAGCCTACAAACAAGAGGTCTTGGCCTTGGCGGGCGACGCTATCGCCGAGGGCAAAATCCGCTTTTTGGGCTATCAAACCGATATTGAAAACTGGCTGGCCGTGGCGGATATGGTGGTCATCGCCTCGATTGCCACCGAGGCGCAAACCCGCTTAGTCGCCCAAGCCTTTTTGATGCAAAAAAACGTGGTCGCCACCACCACCGGCGGGCTGCCAGAAATGATTACCCACCGCCAAACAGGGCTGTTGTGTGAGCCGGCCTCGGCCCGTGCGTTGACCGAAGCCATCGACACCTTGCTGACCGACCCCGCGCTTGCCGCCACCCTGCGCGAACAGGCCTACCACCACGCCCAGCAACACATGACCTTTGACCACATGATGACCGGCATGTTGGCCACCTATCAGCACGCCCTGACCCGTGCAGGCCGAAAGGCCGGCTGATGGCAGCGCGTCCTTTGCGTATCGCCCACCTGATTGATTTGGCCAAAGTGGGCGGGGTCGAAACCCTGTATGCCGACTTTATCCAAGCCCCCCATCCAGACGGCGTGCCGGTGGCGCACTTCACCGTGCTGGACAGCCCGCGCATGGCGGCGCGGTTTGTGCAGCCGGTGCAGCAATACAGCCAGCAAGTGGTGTCGCCGCGCCAGTGGGGCGGGGTCACGTTGCCCCGCCGTCCACATGGGCTGCGGGCGTACAACCGGCTGCGGCTGCTGCGTAAACTGGCCCCAGATGTGATTGTGGCGTGGAACCAGTTCACCGACTTTCGGCGCGACCCGCTGCCCCTGCCGTGCCCCTTGGTGTATTACGAACACGGCATGAGCTGGTACACGCATTCGCCGCGCCAGCTCAGCGGATTTTTGCCCCATATCGCCGGTGCGATTGCCGCCTCCGAAGCCGCCGCCCAGATGCTGCGGCTTAAACACGGTGTCACCGCCCCGATTGAGGTGTGTCTTAACCCGATTCGGGCCCGTGTCTTGTCTGCCCACGCCACCCCGCGCCAACTTGACCCCGCTGCCCCAATTCGGCTGGGCTGGGCGGGACGGCTGGTGCCGCTGAAAGCCGCCGGTTTGCTGGTTTTGGCGGTGCAGGCCCTGCGGGCACGGGGCGTGGCGGCTGAGGCGGTGATTGCCGGCGAAGGCGCAGAGCGGGCCACGGTGGCGCGGCTGATTGCCGACACTGGCATGGGTGAGCACGTCACCTTGGTCGGTTTGGTGGACGACATGGCGGCGTTTTACCGTGGGATAGACCTGTTTATCAGCACCTCGATGCACGAAACCCTGTCGCTGGTCTGCCTAGAGGCGATGGCGCAGGGCGTGCCGGTGATTGCCAGCCAAGTGGATGGCTTCCCCGAGGTGATTCAGCATGGCGTAACCGGCCTGTGCCTGACCCCAACCTTGTCGGTGGCGGACTATGCTGCCCTGACCGGTGCAAGCACCGCCTTTGCCCCG
Source organism: uncultured Neisseriales bacterium (assembly GCA_937871815.1). Lineage (GTDB taxonomy): Bacteria > Pseudomonadota > Gammaproteobacteria > Burkholderiales > Aquaspirillaceae > Rivihabitans. The sequence continues at coordinate 744 of CALMOJ010000233.1, read as the reverse complement.
CAGGTCTACGACCCCGCCAGCCAGCAGCTGGTGGACACCCATTTGCTGTCACCCGACGCGCTGGCCGATGGGGTGCTTGCCCTGACCCGCCAAGCGTCGGTGTATCAGGCCTACAGCACCGCCGCCCTTGCCGCCGCCCACAACCCCGTGTTTAGCCCTGCGGCGTTTACCGCACGGCTGTATGGGGCGTTGGGGAGGTATGTCGGGGGGGCTGCGGCGCGGGTTTGAGTCTGTCTAATAATCCGTTCAAAGGCTGCGAGACGCGGGTGAGTCTACGTTCTCAACCTGCACATCAAGCGGCTTGCATCGCAACTGGCCGCCAATCAATCTGCACTACACGGAACACCCTTGTGAAAGTCCCACAATGAAAAAAATCGAAGCCAACGACCCCGCCGCCCAGTCAGCGGACATCGTCACCGACAACCTCTCGCACCTGCAATCGCTGTTCCCCGAGGCATTTGCCGAGGGCAAGGTGCAGTTTGATGTGCTACGGCAGTTGCTGGGCGGTGCCGTGGATGAGGCGGACGAGAAATATGGCCTCAACTGGCACGGCAAGCGTCGGGCACGGCAAATCGCCTTGACCCCGAGCACGGGCACGTTGCGGCCATGCCCCGATGAGAGCGTCGATTGGGACACCACGCAAAACCTGATGATTGAGGGCGACAACCTTGAAGTGTTGAAGCTCTTGCAGAAAAGCTATGCGGGCAAGGTCAAACTGATTTACATCGACCCGCCGTATAACAC
>CALMOJ010000232.1 GCA_937871815.1 uncultured Neisseriales bacterium | reverse complement strand
GCGCAACTAGGCCGCTCGGTGAAGCAAGAACCCGCCGAAGTGCGTCAGGCGCAAGCCTGACCGCCGTAGAAATCCCCCGTCTTTAGGCGGGGGAGGATGTCAAAGCCAAGCGTCAGGCTAGAAAGAAGCCTAGCAAGGCACTTCCGCACCCTTACGGGCATAGAAGAACCAGTTAATCACGAGGCAGCTCAGATAAAACACAATAAAGGCGTAGAGCGCGGCATTGACCCCACCAGTCAAATCAATTGACGTGCCGAAGCTCTTGGGGATAAAGAAACCGCCATACGCCCCAATCGCGCCAGAGAAGCCCAAGACCGCCGCTGCTTCACGCGTGGCATCCAAGCGAGACTGGGTTTCGTTCTTAGGGTTCAGGCGTTGGTGGAAGGTCAGGAAAATCACCGGCACTTGCATAAAGGTCGAGCCGTTACCAATGCCAGTCAGGGCAAACAGGCAAAGGAACATGGCAAAGAAGCCATCAAACGAGCCGCCCACGCCACCTTGGGGCAAGAAGCTAATCACCCCCAAAACCGCTGCCACCATCAGCACAAACACCCACTGCGTCACCCGTGCACCGCCTAGCTTGTCCGAAATCCAGCCGCCGACAGGACGCGCCGCCGCGCCGACCAAAGGCCCCCAGAAGGCGTATTTGGAGGGGTCTACGCTAGGGAACTGGCCTTTAATCAACAGCGGGAAACCGGCTGCAAAGCCAATAAACGAACCAAACGTGCCGATATACAACCAGCACATCAGCCAGTTGTGTTTGCGCTTAAAGATAACCGCTTGGTCGGCAAAAGAGGATTTGGCGGTAGCAAGGTCGTTCATGCCAAACCATGCAGTCAGCGTGGTCAGGATAATAAATGGCACCCAAACAAAGCCGGCGTTTTGCAGCCAGATTTGCTTTTGTACCGTACCCTTCACCCACGTTTGCGAGTCGCCGCCCAACGCGCCAAACACACCAGCACTAATCACCATCGGCACGACAAACTGCATGACCGATACGCCCAAGTTACCCAGACCGGCGTTCAGCCCCAGTGCAGTGCCTTTTTCGGCTTTGGGGAAGAAGAAGCTGATATTGGCCATCGAGGAGCTAAAGTTACCGCCGCCCAAGCCGCACAACAACGCCAGCACCAGCATGGTGATATAGCTGGTAGCAGGGTCGCGCACCGCAAAGCCAATCCCAATCGCTGGAATCAGCAAGGTGGCGGTGGACAGCGCCGTCCATTTGCGCCCGCCAAAAATCGGCACCATAAACGAGTAGAAAATCCGCAGCGTCGCGCCGGACAAGGCAGGCAGGGCGGTCAGCCAAAACAATTGATTAGGCGTGTATTTAAAGCCGATGTTGGGCAGGTTGACGACCAACATGCTCCACAGCACCCAGACTGAAAAAGCCAGCAACAGGGCAGGAATAGACAGCCATAGATTACGGCGGGCAATCGCCTTGCCTTCGTTTTGCCAGAAGTCGGGGTTTTCCGGCTCCCAGCGGGTAATAACGTGCTTGCTCATGGGTTTTTCTCCAAGGATGGCAGGGCGCGATTCGCCCCGCCTTCGGGGTCAGGCGCGGGCGGCGCGGTGTTCTGCTTCGCGGGCAAGGGCAAG
>CALMOJ010000231.1 GCA_937871815.1 uncultured Neisseriales bacterium | reverse complement strand
ATGCTGGCGCGGTGCTGGGCGAGTGCACTGTGCTGTCCGCAGCTTCTTGCGCCTGCACCGCCTCTAGGGACGGGGCTGGCAGCAAAGGCGGTGCATCAGCCGATTCAATAACGGCGGGCTCGGGCGGGGTGGTATCGGTGGGATAGGCGACGTAAGGCGAGAGCAAATCTGCCAAGGCCTGCGCCCACGCCACCGGCAAACCCACTACCCATGTCGGCCTCACCCATTCAAGGTCTGCGACGGGCGGCGTTGCATTTTCTGCAACCAAGAGCGGGGAAAGTAAATCGTCCAGCACTTGTGCCCAGTCCGCTGGGGTGGGCGTGACGCAGGGAGCCGCCACGGCCTCTTGTGCCAAAACAGGGGGACTGGGGATGTTTTCTGGCGCGGCGGCGGCTGGCGGGGTAGGGATGACGGCAATCGGCGCGGCGGCAGGGGTGATGGCGGCAGCTTCCGGCACCGGCGGGGGCAACATCGGCGGGGCAACGGCAGGGGGGGCAATGGTGGCGGTCGGGGTGACGGCGACGGCAGCAGGGGCAATGGGGGCTGCGGCTTCCGGCAGCGGCTGAGTCAGCACCGGCGGGGCGGCGGTAGGGGTGATGGCAACCGGCGCGGCGGGCGGTGGGCTTAAAACAGCCCATGCCTCGTTGGCATGGGCTTCAGCGGCCAACTCACACGCCGTCAGACCTGCTGGCGATAAAAGCGCGGCATCGGCCCCCGCTTGGTAGAGCGCGGCACAGATTTCTGCGTGATTCTTCAGTGCCGCCAGCATCAAAGGGGTGAGGCCTGAACGCCCTGTGGCATTCAGATTATCCCCCCGCTGGATGTGTCGCCGCACGGCCAGCACGCTGCCCACTGCCGCCGCCCGCCTCAGCAACATCCCCGCTGACTCACGCTGCACCGCCTGTTCCAACACCGGCATCGCCGTCAGCGAACGGGTGCGCTGGGCAATCTCCAGTGCGGTGAGAGGATGGGATGCGGAAAGACTCAGCGCAGGGTTTGCCCCTGCAGCCAGCAGATGCGTGCAAATGGCGGCTTGGTCTCGCGAAGCAGCCAGCATGAGCAAAGTCATGCCGTTGCTATCCCGCGCATCGGGCTGCCCTCCCTGCCGCAGGTAGCCACGAATAGCCGCTTCTGACCCTGCAAAAATGGCTTTTTTGAGTAGGTTGACGAGGTCAGGAGGGGGCGTTGCGGAAGGGGGATTCACACAGGCTTTTCTGGTGTACGGCTTACCTATCCACCACACCTAAAGAAACGGCGTGAGGCAAGCAGGAGAAGGGAGGGCAGAAATAACCGAAAAGCGGTTGGCAAGACGCTTGGTTTGAAAGACGCAAGTGCAGGCCTCCCAACCAAGCGATTTTACCGAGGCAAGGCGTGAGTTGTATATCTTTTATCTGTTGCGCGTAAAACCTCGCCCTTCAGGGCGGGGATGGACAGCGCGGATTGCGTAGCCGTCCGGTTTTGACTTTAATACGGTGTTTGCTGCTGCTCAATGGTTTGCCGAATTACCGCAATCGGTGCGCAGCCACAAAGGCATAATGGGTGTTAGATGCCAGATTTGGCGTTGCGTATGCTCACAGAAAATCGATAGCCGCAAGA
>CALMOJ010000230.1 GCA_937871815.1 uncultured Neisseriales bacterium | reverse complement strand
GCAAACGCACCGGTAATCAGCGCGGGGGTGATGATGGCAAAGGTCATTTGGAACATCATAAACACGGATTCTGGAATCGTAGCGGCCAGCAAGGTGTTTACCGACAACGTGCCTGCTTCTTTGGCGTAGACCATACCGTTGAGCAGCACGCGGTCTAGTCCACCGATAAACGGGTTGCCAGGGGTAAAGGCCAAGCTATAGCCAATCACCGCCCACAACACGGTCACCAAAGCGGTAATCGCGAAGCTTTGCATCAGGGTGGCCAAGACGTTCTTTTTGCGCACCATGCCACCGTAGAACAGGGACAGGCCAGGAATGGTCATAAACAGCACCAAGGCGGTAGAAATCAACACCCACGCGGTATCGCCCGAGTTGATGGTTTTGGCTTCAACCACTTGCAATGCTGGGCCGACCGGTGCAGGGGCTGCAGCGGGGACAGCAGCAACTGCCGCAGGGGCAGGCGTTGCGGCAGTTGCTGCGGCAGGCTGTTCAGCAGCGGGCGTAGCAGCCGCCGCAACCGGCGGTGCAGCGGGGTCTTCTGCAAAGGTGGGTACGCTCAAAAGGAGCGAACCTGCCACGCAGAGCGAGGCGAGTAATTTCTTCATGCTGGGATTCTCCACACTAAGGGGGGGTGAGCACCGCTCGCGGGGGTGTAGGCGAGGGGCATCCTGTTAACGTGTGCTTAAACCGCTTCGTTGCCGGTTTCGCCGGTGCGGATACGCACCACTTGTTCCAGCGGGAAGACAAAAATTTTGCCATCGCCGATTTTGCCGGTTTTGGCGGATTGCTCGATGGCCTCTAAGACTTGGTCGAGCTGATCATCTTGGACAGCCGCTTCGATTTTGACCTTAGGCAAAAAATCCACCACATACTCCGCGCCGCGATACAGCTCGGTATGGCCTTTTTGACGACCAAAGCCTTTGACTTCGGTCACGGTCACGCCTTGCACGCCGATGGCGGACAGGGCTTCGCGCACTTCATCGAGCTTGAACGGCTTAATGATGGCTGAGACGAATTTCATAACAGACTCCTACGGTTTAGAACAATCAGGCTGGAGGGGCACTGCGGGAGATACCCCAGACAAAGTCAAACACGACCAATCTAATGCAGGATGTGTGCCAGAAAATATTGTTTATTTAAATTCAACTGGTTAACTTGGTTGCGCAGAGAGTAGGCGACCTTCTCACCCCACCCCCCAAGGAATGATGCGCCACGCTGGTGCAGCGTACTATTCGAATAGCGGCTGTAGTTTAGGTGGGCATTTGCTACACTGAACCGCGAAACACCTTCCCCTCCCACTGCATAAGGAAACCACCATGTTGTCCCAAAAGATTTTTGATGAAATCAGTGCCAAAGTCGGTGAAGTGCTGGCCAGCAGCCCAGCCAAAGACATGGAAAAGAATGCCCGCACCATGATGGCTTCGGCGTTTTCTAAGCTGGATTTGGTCACGCGTGAAGAATTTGACGTGCAGCAAGAAGTCCTCGCCCGTACCCGCGAAAAACTCGAAGCCCTCGAAGTCCGTCTGGCGGCTGTTGAAGCCTTGGTGCTGCCGCCCGTCGCCGTCGCACCTGAAGCCGTTGCCGAGCCGGTTACCGAAACCGCCCCTGCTGCTGCCCCCACCCCCGAAGCGCCTGGCGCGTAAGCCGCCTCGTGTCGCTTGCCATTGTTGCCAGCCGCGCCCTAGCGGGCATTGATGCACCCGAAGTCACCGTCGAGGCGCACCTTGCGAACGGCTTGCCTGCCTTTACCTTGGTTGGCTTGCCTGATACCGAGGTCAAAGAAAGCCGCGAACGGGTGCGGGCGGCCATTAGCCTCGCAGGGTTTGAATTTCCTAACCGGCGCATTACCGTCAACCTCGCCCCCGCTGATTTACCCAAAGACTCGGGGCGGTTTGACTTGGCGATTGCTATTGCCGTCTTGGCAGCCTCAGGACAAATTGCGGCCGACCGGCTGGGCGAAGTCGAACTGGCCGGTGAACTCGCCCTCAACGGTAATCTGCGCCCCGTGCGCGGTGCCTTGGTGATGGCCTTGGCGGCACGGCGGGCTGGGCGCATCCTGATTTTGCCTGCAGCCTCCGCCACCGAAGCCACCCGCCTGTCGGGTGTGGATGTGCGTGCCGCAGAAAACCTATTGGCCGTGTGTGCCATGCTCAATGGTCATGCCGAACTCCCTCCGCCCTCCCCACTCACCGCCTTGCCCGCCGCGCCGTATCAAGCCGATTTGGCCGATGTGAAAGGCCAGCAAGCCGCCCGCCGCGCCTTGGAGATTGCCGCTGCAGGGCAACATAGCCTGTTGCTGGTGGGTCCCCCTGGAACAGGGAAATCCATGTTGGCGGCACGGCTGGGCGGCATCTTGCCCACTATGGGCGAAGAAGAAGCCATCGAAACAGCGGCGGTTCACTCGCTGTCGCCAGAAGGCTTTACCGCCCACCAGTGGCGTGTGCGCCCGTTTCGCAGCCCGCACCACTCGTCCTCGTCTGCCGCCCTGATTGGCGGCGGCTCACAGCCGCGCCCCGGCGAAGTGTCGTTGGCGCAGCACGGCGTGTTGTTTTTGGATGAGCTGCCCGAATTTGACCGCCGCACCCTCGACATGCTGCGTGAGCCGCTTGAAACCGGCCACGTCGCCATTTCACGCGCCAACCGCAAAGTCACCTTCCCCGCTCGTTTTCAGTTGATGGCCGCCATGAATCCCTGCCCCTGTGGCTATTTGGGGCATCCGTCGGGTCGCTGCCAATGCACCCCCGCCCAAGTCGAACGCTACCGTGGACGGGTGTCGGGGCCGCTATATGACCGGATTGATATGCGGGTCGAAGTCCCGTCTTTGCCCGCCGAAGCCCTGCAACACACCGCATCTGGCGAAAGCAGCGCGGCGGTACGGGCGCGGGTCGAAGCCGCATTTGGGGTGCAGCTTGCCCGACAAGGGTGCGCCAATGCACAGTTACAGGGCGCACAGCTCGAAGCTATGGCCACCCCCGATGCCGCTGGCTTGGCACTGGCGGCACAAGCCATTGCCCGCTTTCACCTCTCTGGGCGGGCTTACCACCGGATTTTGCGGGTGGCACGCACCATTGCCGACTTGGCGGCAACCGCCCAAATCAACGCGCAGCATATCGCCGAAGCGATTCCGTATCGGCGGGGCTTGTAGCGGTAGACATCACGCACCAGAGAACGGTATCCCAAACATGCGGGATACCGTTCTCTGGTGGGGGGGAGCAGGCTTGCTAAAAGCCTGTTTATGATCTTGATGGCGTAGGGGTTGCCAAGGCCAAATTCGCAAAAAAACGCCGTTGGGCTTGAGTCCACCCGCAGTTTTTTGTGAATTTCAACGCAGGCTTACCCGAGTCTCACAGACTTTGAACAGGCACTCAGAGACGGGTAATCAAGATAGCCGCGTTCGCCGCCCTGGTAAAAGGTATCGACATCCGGCACGTTCAGCTCGGCATCGTGGGCAAAGCGTTCGACCAAATCTGGGTTGGCAATCCACGCCTTGCCGTAGGCCACGGCATCGCACAGATTGCCTTGGAGACGCGCCTCGCCGGTTTCGCGGGTCAGGTTGCCATTGCTGATAAGGGGCATGGTGGCCAACGGGCGGAAATATTGGCCGACATCGGCAAGACCGTGGGGGTTGCCTTCTATCTGCTTGGGCGAGACCGGCTCGGTCAGATGCAGGTAGGCCAAGCCGTACTGATTGGCACGGCGGATAATGTATTCCCACGTCGGCACGGTGTGCTCATCCACGACGATGCCGTGAAATTTATTCAGCATGGGGTTCAGGCGAAAGCCAATACGGTCAAAGGGCAGTTCACGCCCCACCGCCTCAAGCACTTCGAAAAAGAAACGCGCACGGTTTTCGGGTGAGCCGCCGTATTCATCGTCGCGCACATTTGAGCAGGACGAGAAAAATTGGTGAAACAGGTAGCCGTTCGAAGAATGGATTTCTACCCCATCAAAACCGGCGGCGCGGGCATGGGCGGCTCCCCGCGCAAAGTCGGCCACAATACCGGCAATGTCCGCACGCGTCAGGGCGTGTGGCGTGACGGTCTTGGCCAAACCTTGGGGGGTAAACATCTCCCAGTTTGGATTGATGGCTGACGGCGCAACCGGCGGCTCACCCTGGTGGTAGGCCGGCACCGACAGGCGGCCACAATGCCAGAGCTGGCACACGATTAAGCCCCCTTCGGCATGAACCGCATCCGTCACCTTGCGCCAGCCCGCCACCTGCGCCTCAGACCAGATACCTGGGGTGAAAGGATAGCCGCGCCCCTGTGGCGAGACGATAGCCCCTTCCGAAACAATCAGACCGGCACTCGCCCGCTGTGCGTAGTAACGCGCCATCTGGTCGGTTGGCACAAAACCATCGTTGTCGGCACGGCAGCGCGTCAGAGGTGCCATCACGATACGGTTGCGGAGCTCCAGTGCGCCAAGGCGGCAAGGGGTGAGTAACTTCAGCATGGCGAAGGCCTTTAATAGAGGTTGAATGTAGGGGTTGGCATCACATGCCGAGGTAGGCCGCCCGCACCTGCTCGTTGCTAATCAGGGCTTGCCCCGTGCCGGTGAGCGTAATGCTGCCGGTTTCCAGCACATAACCACGGTCGGCGATGGCCAGCGCGGCAAAGGCATTTTGCTCGACCAATAGAATGGTCATCCCCTGTGCCTTCAGCATCTTAATGACGTTAAACACTTCTTCGACCAGCAGCGGTGCCAAGCCCATCGAAGGCTCGTCGAGTAACAGCATCTTTGGCCGCCCCATCAGCGCACGACCAATCGCCAGCATTTGCTGCTGGCCACCAGACAGCGTACCCGCGGGCAAGGCACGTTTTTCCTTGAGGATGGGAAACATGGCAAAGATTTTTTCCATGTCGCCTTCGACTTGGTGCTTGGGCTGAGAGTACGCCCCGAGACGCAAATTGTCCTCAATCGACAGCGGGCCAAAAACTTGCCGCCCTTCTGGGCTTTGGCAGATACCACGGCGCATCCGCAAATCAGAGCGCAGCGCCGAAATATCTTCACCCGCAAACTGAATACTGCCCGCACTCATCGGCTGGATGCCGGACAGGGTGCGCAGAAAAGTGGTCTTGCCTGCACCATTCGCCCCCACCAGTGCCACCAGTTCGCCTTGGCGTACCTCTAGGCTCAAGCCCTTGAGCGCCTTGATGCGACCGTAGCAGCTTTCCAGCCCCGATACCGACAGCAGTGCCTCACCATGACTGAATGCCGCCGTATTGCGCTGCTGCAATTCGCCGGTACTGTGCGCCCCCAGCCCCACCGACTCCGGTGCGAGATTCGCGATGCGGTGGAACAGCTCGCGGTATTCGGCACGGGCACTTTCGCCAAAAAGCGGGTCGTTGTTGTCCAGAAAAGCACGGTCGATGTCGCGCCAGTCTTCTGGCAAAAGCACCTCACGCGCCAAGGGGATGCAGTCTTTTTCCTCGGTACGGATATGGTTGCGCAGGCTTTGCGTGTAGGTGCGCAGGGCAGCAAGGAAGGCCTCGTTTCCCGAGCCTGCGGCCGCCGCCAATTGGGTACGTAAGGCTTTGAGAATTTCTGGCCCGTTACGGTGTTCGGCCTGTAAACGATCCAGCACCGCTGCGGCCTCGGCACTGCGCTGGCGCAAGCAGGGGAAGAGATATTCATCTTCCTTGGCGTGGTGGCAGCCATCCATAAACTCTTCGATGTAATCGAAGATGGCCGAGAAGAAGGCCGGCTCAACGGGCTGTCCCGCCGCCATTTCTTCAGCCACGCTGTCTAGCGTGCTGGCAATGCGCCACAGGTTGCGATGTTCTTCGCTGATGATTCTGAGTGCTTCCATGTCTTTATCCCTGTCAGGCGTGCGCGCCCAAGTAAGCTGCAATCACGTCTGGATTCTGTCTTACCTCTTCACCCGTGCCCTCGGCGAGTTTTTTGCCGTAGTCGAGCACCAGAATGCGGTCCGATAGATTCATCACCATTTTCATGTCGTGCTC
>CALMOJ010000229.1 GCA_937871815.1 uncultured Neisseriales bacterium | reverse complement strand
AGAGATTGACGCTTATCTGGCCGCCATCGTGGCACAGCGCAACGCTGACCACTCCAAAGGGGGCAAAGCATGATTGTGCCGCGCTCAATTCTTGACGACGGCACTAGCCCGCCCATCACTGAACCCCGTCATCTCGTCGAAAAAAATAACAGCCCGCACAATCCGGCCACGTTCACCAAACCCCAAAGAGATTCAAACATGGATACCAGCCCACCCCGCCTCATCCGCCTGCCCGATGTCATCGCCAAGACCGGACTATGCCGCAGCACGATTTACAACCGCTTCAAAATCAACCCCAGCCGCCCCGCAGACTATGACCCCACCTTTCCGCCCCCCATTAAGCTCGGCGTGCGTTCTGTAGCGTGGGTTGAAGCCGAAATTGACCGGTGGGTTTTGTCACGCATCGAAGCCACCCGCAGCCCAAACGCCGCCCAAGAAAAAACCCGCCATGCTTGCAAGCACATGGCGGGCGGGATTATTCTGCCGTTGGGCTGAGGGACTACTAATCCCCCAACCCGCAAATCTGACCGCTGAAACGGTGCAGAACCGGCAGGCGCATTATATCCGCCCGCCTACATTCTGAAAACGCAAAACCACGCCCCACCCCGCCGCACACCGCCCCTGCCTACTGGCTTGGGTTGCCTGCTGCCGCGACAACAAAGCGTAGCCATGCCCCGCCAAGCGGTCTTTCCCAAATCACATTGGAAAAGACCACCATGCAAAACCATCAAACCCCCCTCGACACCCGCCAATTCACCGCCCAAGTCAAAAACCACGCCGCAGGGCAATGGCACAGCATCCTACAAGCCCTTGGCGTGCCCCATGCCACCCTCACCAAACGCAACAAACCCTGCCCCGCCTGTGGCGGCACTGACCGCTTCAGCTTTATTGACGACGGGCGCGGCGCGTTCACCTGCCGCAGCCTAGACCGCCAAGGCGGCGATGGCTTCGCCCTTGTCCAACACCTCAATGGGTGCGGCTTTATTGACGCGGTCAAGACCGTCGCCAACGCACTGGGCATGGCCTACCAGCAAGACAAGTGGACACCGCCACCCCCACGCCCCCAACTGGCCGCCACCCCCGCCCCGCCGGTCAAAGACAACACCAGCCGCCTTGCCGAAACATGGAACAAGGCAGACCCCATCCGCCCCCTACGCCCCGCCGGACAGTATTTGAACAGCCGTGGCTTGCCACAATGCGACAGCAAAAGCCTACGCTTCACCCCCCTGCTGCCGTACTGGAACGAAAGCGTACTGCTGGGCAAATATCCCGCCATGCTTGCCCGTGTAGACAGCCCCGCCGGTCAGCTTGTCGCCTTGCAGCGCATTTACCTTACCCAAGCCGGACGCAAAGCCGACCTAACCGACGGCAACGGCAAACGCCTCGCCTGCAAAAAGCTGG
>CALMOJ010000228.1 GCA_937871815.1 uncultured Neisseriales bacterium | reverse complement strand
CTCCCTTCGCCTTGGTGGCGGTGGCGGCATGTATTTGGTTTTGCGTGGCGGGGGATACCCTCCCCCCGTCTCGCCCTTTGGTCTGTTGCCCTAAAATGGGCAGGAGGCAGAGGAAACCTCGCTTTTTGAGCGGGGTCGCGCTGGCGGGTAAGGTGGGGTTTATCCCCTACCTTACCCCGCTGGAGCTTAGTTTTAATGACTACGCAGCACCCCAAAAAAATAGATAACAGAGGAAGACACACCATGTTGAAACGCACCACCTTGGCCGCAGCCCTCGCGCTCGGCTTTGCCACACTCAGCACCGGCGCATTGGCCAAAGAAGGCGGCGACCAGTATCCCAATGGCGCAGAAACCTTTATGTCCGGCGCGATTCCACCGGCGGGCACCTATTTCATCAACTACGCGGGCTATTACAGCGGCACGCTCAAAGACAACAGCGGCAACACCGTCCGCCTGCCCAATACCAAGGGCAATCTGCAAGATGTGAAGGTGAGCGCGTGGTTTGACGCACTGCGTTTGGTGCATGTGACCGGCATCAAGCTGCTGGGCGCGGACTGGACCGTTCACGCCATTTTGCCGATTGTGCACCAGAATTTTGACTTGCCTCCGCTGGGCGGCAGTAAAACCACCACCGGCATTGGTGACCTGACGCTGAACCCGATTATCTTGGGCTGGCACTTCCCCAACCTGCATGTGACCGCAGGCTTGGACATCAATTTGCCCACCGGCAACTGGGACCGCACCGACCCTCGCAAGAGCCTAGGCGCGAACTATTACAGCTTTGAGCCAATTTTGGCGGTGAGCTACTTGGCGGATAACGGCTTCGAAGCCTCGACCAAGCTGATGTACAACATCAAGACCAAAAACACCGATTCCAACTATCAATCGGGTGACGAATTCCACGCCGACTACTTGCTGGGCTACCGCAACAATGGCTGGGCCTATGGCTTGGGCGGCTATTTCCTTAAGCAAACCACCGACGACACCTTGAACGGGCGCAGCGTGGGCTTGAACGGCAACAAAGGCCAAGTCTTGGCTTTTGGTCCTCACGTTCAATACATGGGCAAAAACGGCGACCAATTTATCTTCCAGTGGCAACACGAAACAGCGGTCAAAAACCGCTTTGAGGGCGATAAGGTGTGGTTTAAGTACATCCACCGCTTCTAAGCCGATTTTTGTCTGAGCCCTCTGCATGTTGACTACACCGCAGGGCGCGGCTGTTATCTTGTAGCGAACCCCAAACCCCGTCTGGGCTTTGGGGTTTTTCCCATTTGCGCGAAAAGGATTTTGATCATGAATAAAGCAGCTTCTCGCCCTCATGGGTTGGGTGTGTGGTGGGTGGCCATGGCCGGTATGGTCGCAGTGGTCGGAGCAATGTATTGGCCGGTCTCTGGGCCTAGTCAATGGCTGGTGTTACTGCTACCGGTGTTCGCCGCACTGGGCGTAGGGCGGCAAGGCAGCACGGGGGGCGATGGCGTGAATGCGTGGTTGCTGACCCAAGCTGAACGCCGCGATGTGCAAGGGCTGGTGAATGTGCCCGCCCCCCGTTTGGCCGCAGGCTTTTTGGCGGTGTCGCAGTGGTTTCAGAGCGTATTTGCTGCGTTTTCGGGGCATACCGAAAAGGCGTTTGATACCAGTGCGCGGTTATCGTCATCCTCGGCAGAAATTGCCCAGCTGGCTGGTCAGCAAGCCGTACTGGTGAAGGATGCCGCACAAGCCAGTGCAGCGCTGGCTGATGCCATCGAAGAAATCGCCCATTTAGGCGAGGCTGGCTTGGTGCATATTCACACCGTCCACCAGTTGGCCAATGAGGGGGATAGCCAAATTAAGCTGATGGCAACCCAAATGGAAAATCTGCTCGGTGCGGTGGGCTTGTCGGTCAGCAATATGACCACCCTGAAAGCGCATGTGGACAAGATTGGCGGGGTGATTGTGACCATTCGCGAAATTGCCGACCAGACCAACTTACTGGCACTCAATGCCGCGATTGAGGCGGCGCGGGCAGGGGAGTTTGGGCGGGGCTTTGCTGTGGTGGCAGATGAAGTCGCCAAGCTGGCCGCACGCACCAAGACCGCGACCCTTGAGATTCAAGGCGGGATTGGTGATGTGCAAGCGTGTACCACGCTGACCGTAGCTTCACTCGACCAAGAATCTGATTTGGTGGCGAACGGGGTGATGTTGGCACACCAAGCCATAGAAGCATTGACCGCCATTGCCCAAGCCAGCCAAGCATCGGAGGCTTCGGTGACCGCCATTGCCACAGCCACCGAAGGTCAAACCCAAGCCAGCAGCACGCTAGAGGTGCATCTGGAGGGGATTTCGGAGATGGCAACACGTTTTGCCGCCTCGGCCACCACCACCCGCAGTACCAGCTTTGAGCTGCTGCAAGAGGTGTATCAAACCAAGCTGGAGATTGAAAAACAGGTGGGGGCGACGTCGGATGGGCTGTTGCGGCTGCATCAAATCATCGACCATATCCGCGCCAATATGATTTTGTCGCTGAACAGTGCGGGCGGGGCTTCGGCAGCGGGGTTTATCCAAGCGATTCAGGGCTACGACCGCGAGCTAGATGCACTGTTACCGCGCGTGACCCTTGATAAGGCGGCACAAGAGGACTTTACGCGCCACTTCCGTGCGTATCAAACCGTGCGGAATCTGGCGTTGGAGCAGGTCAGGCAGGGTAAGGTGAGCGAGGCCGTGGCCTTGGTGGCCAGCCAAGTGCGCCCTGCATTTAGAGCCCTGACGGGGGTGTTGGAGGGCTTAGGAAAATAGCCTAGACAAAGCAAAGCGGCTTACCCCCTAGGAGGTAAGCCGCTTGCAAAATTGGTGCACCCGACAGGGGTCGAACCTGTGACCTTCAGCTTCGGAAACTGACACTCTATCCAACTGAGCTACGGATGCAAAGAAAGCGGGTGCATTATAGCGGATTGGGGGCAAATCGTCTAGTTATCCCCAGCCATCGTGGGGAAATCTGCCTTCCTTTGCCAAGGTGAAGGGGGTCATACCATGCGGCGTGCTCTTTATCTGGCATGGTTTTCGTGTACATTCAGGTGTGTATTCCTTTCGGGCATAACCAACCTGTTGACACGCTGCGATGGTCGAATGATGCTCGTCCTAACACCATCGCGTGGTCTCTGCCGCTTTCGCTCCACTGTGGGTGGGCTCTCCCCATGAAAAACCACTTTATCAGTTGCGCGTAAAACCTCGCCCTTCAGGGCGGGGATGGA
>CALMOJ010000227.1 GCA_937871815.1 uncultured Neisseriales bacterium | reverse complement strand
CCAAAAAAATGGCGACCCTACCATCGGGTCGCCATTTTTATTTACCGCCGTTTACGCCATTGCAGCACGGCTTAACCCACCCAACGGCGGGCGTTGGCGAACATCCGGTACCACGCGCCGTTTTCAGCCCACTGGCTCGGGTGCCAGCTATTTTGCACCGTGCGGAACACCCGCTCAGGGTGCGGCATCATGATGGTAAAGCGGCCATCGGCGGTGGTCAGCCCCGTCACCCCGTGCGGCGAGCCGTTGGGGTTGTGCGGATAGACCTCGGTCGGCTGCCCTTGACCATCGACGTAGCGCAAGGCCACCAAGGCTTGGGCGGCGTGACCCTCGGCAAAGACGGCGCGGCCTTCGCCGTGGCTGACCACCACGGGAATCTGCGTCCCCGCCATGCCGGCCAAGAACAGCGAAGGGCTGTCCAGCACCTCGACCATGCTAACCCGTGCTTCGAACTGTTCCGACGCATTGCGCTTAAAGGCCGGCCAGTGCGCCGCGCCAGGGATGATGCCGGAGAGGTTGGACATCATTTGGCAGCCGTTGCATACCCCCAGCGCGAACACGTCGCTACGGGCAAAAAAGCCTTCGAACTGGTCACGCGCTGCGGTGTTAAACAAGATGCTCTTGGCCCAGCCTTCGCCCGCCCCCAGCACATCGCCGTAGCTAAAGCCGCCACAGGCTGCCAAGCCGGTAAAGTCGCTCAGGGCAACGCGTCCGCTGATGATGTCGCTCATATGGACATCCACCGCCTCAAAGCCCGCACGGTCAAAGGCCGCTGCCATTTCGATTTGCCCGTTCACCCCTTGTTCACGCAGCACCGCCAAACGAGGACGCGCACCGGTGGCAATAAACGGCGCGGCAATGTCTTCTGCCACGTCAAAGGTGGTTTTAGCAAACAGACCGGCCTGCGGGTTGAGCAGCTCGGCGAATTCGCTATCGGCACAGGCAGGGTTGTCGCGCAGCCGCTGCAGCTGGTGGCTGGTTTCTGCCCATGCGGCGAGCAAGTCGGTGCGGGCTTCGTCCAGCAGCGTGGTGCCACCGTGTTGCAGCACCAAGCGGTCTTGGGTGTTGAGGCTGCCCAGCACCACAGGCGCGTGGCGCAAGCCTGCTGCGGCAAACCGTGCCAAGACCGTTGCGGTCTGGTCTTGGGCGACTTGCAGCACCGCGCCGAGTTCCTCGTTAAACAGCGCAGCCATCACCGCCGCGTGGTCGTGGCTGGCGGTCAAGCCGTCTAGGGCAATGCTCACCCCTGTCCGGCTGGCAAACATCATCTCTGCCAGCGTGGCCAACAAACCGCCATCGGCACGGTCGTGGTAAGCCAGCACCAAGCCATCGCGCAACAAGTCTTGCAGGGTGTTAAAGAAGGTGAGCAACTGCCCTGCGTCTTGGACATCAGGGGCGGTGCCGGTCATGTCTTGAAACACCTGCGCCAAAGCCGAGCCCGCCAAACGGGCTTGGCCTTCGCCCAAATCCACCAGCAGCAGCGTGCTGTCTTGGGTGGTGTCAAGGGCGGGGGTGACGGTGCGGGTCACGTCTTGCACCGGTGCAAATGCCGACACAATCAGCGACAGCGGCGAAGTCACCGCTTTTTTCTCGCCCGCGTCTTCCCAGACCGTTTTCATCGACAGGGAATCTTTGCCCACGGGGATGGAAACGTGAATGGCTTGGCACAGGGTCGAGACGGCTTGAACCGTGGCAAACAGCGCGGCATCTTCGCCAGGGTGGCCGGCTGCCGCCATCCAGTTGGCCGACAGCTTGACTTGGTCAATGCTGCCCACCTGTGCGGCGGCCAAGTTGGTCAAGGCCTCACCCACGGCCATCCGACCAGAAGCGGGGGCATCAAACACTGCCAACGGCGTGCGCTCGCCCATTGCCATGGCTTCGCCCAGCGTGGTGTTAAAGCCCATGGTGGTGACGGCCACATCGGCCACAGGGATTTGCCATGGCCCCACCATTTGGTCACGCGCCGTCATGCCGCCCACAGAGCGGTCGCCAATGGTAATCAGGAAGTTTTTGCTGCCCACCGCCGGCAAACGTAGCACGCGGTAGGTGGCTTCTTTCAGGGTGTAAGCCCCTGCATTCAGTGCCGCTGGGGTAAAGGTTCGGTGCGCCACGTCACGGGTCATGCGCGGTGGTTTGCCCAGCAGCACATCCAAGGACATATTGACCGCATCTGCGCCGAGCAAGTCATCGCGGACAATCAGTTGCCCCTGTTCGGTGGCCGTGCCCAAGACGGCAAAGGGGCAGCGTTCGCGTTCGCACAGGGCGGTAAAGGTCGCCAAGTCGGCGGGCAAAATCGCCAGCACATAGCGTTCTTGCGATTCGTTGCTCCAGATTTGCATGGGCGACATGCCGGATTCTTCGGTCGGTACACGGCGCAGGTCGATAATGCCGCCACGGTCTGAGCCGTGAACCAGCTCGGGCAGGGCATTGGACAAGCCCCCCGCTCCAACATCGTGAATCGACAGAATCGGGTTGGCCGTGCCCAGTTGCCAGCAGCGGTCAATCACTTCTTGGCAGCGGCGTTCCATTTCGGGGTTGCCGCGCTGCACAGAATCAAAATCGAGGTGTTCGGTATTTGCGCCGGTATCCATCGACGAAGCCGCCCCGCCGCCCAAGCCAATCAGCAGCCCAGGGCCGCCCAGTTGAATCAGCAACGCGCCTTCGGGCAGCGTGTGTTTGTCGATATGGTCGGCACGGATGCTGCCCAGCCCCCCAGCAATCATGATGGGCTTGTGGTAGCCACGCATTTCGCCGTTGACCTGTTGTTCAAAGGTGCGGAAGTAGCCGGTCAGGTTGGGGCGACCAAATTCGTTGTTGAATGCGGCACCGCCAATCGGGCCATCCAGCATGATTTGCAGGGCAGAGGCAATGCGCGAAGGGCGGCCATATTCGGCCTGTTCGCCGCCGGTATTTTCCCACGGCTGCTTAAAGCCCGGAATATTGAGGTTGGAGACGGTAAAGCCGGTCAAGCCTGCTTTGGGGCGTGAGCCGCGACCGGTCGCGCCTTCGTCCCGAATCTCGCCGCCAGAGCCGGTTGCCGCCCCAGGGAAAGGGGAAATGGCGGTCGGGTGGTTGTGGGTTTCCACCTTCATCAAGATATGAGTGGGTTCGCTGCGGTAGGTGTACTGGTGGCTGTTGGGCGTGGGGTAGAAGCGGTCCACCGTCGCGCCTTCAATCACCGAAGAGTTGTCCGAATACGCCACCACCGTGCCTTGGGGATGGGCTTTGTGGGTGTCCCGAATCATGCCGAACAGGGTTTTGTCTTGCACCACGCCATCCACGACAAAATCGGCATTGAAGATTTTGTGGCGGCAATGTTCGGAATTGGCCTGCGCGAACATCATCAGCTCAACGTCGGTGGGGTTGCGCCCCATCGCGGTGAAATTATCCACGAGGTAGTCGATTTCGTCTGGCGACAAGGCCAAGCCCACGTCGCGGTTGGCGACTTCGAGTGCCGCGCGGCCACCACCCAGCACGTCTACGGTGCGGAGGGGTTGCGGGGCGAGGTGGGTAAACAATTGGGCAGCTTGGTCGAGCGAGGTCAGCACGGTTTCGGTCATGCGGTCATGCAGCAGCGCGGCCAAAACGGGGCGTTGCGCCTCGGTCAGCGGGGTGCGGGCATCGACCCAAAACGCCAAGCCACGCTCTAAGCGAGCCAGTGCGGCCAAACCACAGTGTTGGGCGATGTCGCTGGCCTTGGTGGACCACGGCGAAATAGTGCCGACACGCGGCACCACCAAAAAGAGTTCGCCGCTGGGGGCAGGGGATAGGGGGGCTTCGCCGTAGGTCAGGATTTGGGTGAGCGTTGCCGATTCGGCAGGCGATAGCGCGGTGCTGGCTTCGGCAAAGTGCCAGTATTCAGCGGTGATGTGCAGCTTGGGCAGGCCGGCTGCGGCAATGGCAGCGGCGAGCTTATCGGCGCGAAAAGCAGAAAGCGCGGCACCGCCGCGTAGCTTGAGAAGGGTAGGCATAAGCGGAACTCGCGGCAATTCGTAAAAGCGGGTGATAATACAGCAAAATCCATAGGCTTTCGAGCCAGCCCCCGTTGGGGCAGTGCCTGTCTCTGTGGTGATATTTCCCCGTTTTTAGATGATTTGTGGTCAGACGGCGTGCCATAACACGCTGCTACCCCCCCTTTTTTTGAGGAGCCCGCGCATGAAAAAAATCGAAGCTATTATCAAGCCGTTCAAACTAGACGAAGTGCGCGAAGCACTCGCCAGCATTGGGGTAACCGGTTTGACCGTGACCGAAGTCAAAGGCTTTGGCCGCCAAAAAGGGCATACCGAGCTGTATCGTGGTGCAGAATATGTGGTGGACTTTCTGCCTAAGATGAAGCTGGAAGTCATCATTGCCGATGCGCACCTAGACCGTGCTATTGATGCGATTGTGACCGCTGCCCGCACCGGCAAAATCGGCGATGGCAAGATTTTTGTGTTTGATGTCGAGCAAGTGGTGCGGATTCGTACCGGTGAAAGCGGCGAAGAAGCGGTCTAACTGCCCCTACACAGGCCAACGCCCCCTTTTCTCTGTACCTTACGGCGCTAGCAGAAAAGGGGGCGTTGGCCTGTGTGCGGCACCCCGCACAAGAAGGGCTGAAAGTAGGGAGCCATTGTTACGCCTTAGGCAATCTTGCCGCCGTCAGTTCAGGCGAACATGCCTTGGCGGAACTGCTAACGGAGGTCTCCGCTGATCTGGTGCATACCGTGGACTTGGTAGGAGAGGTTGGCGTGTATTAAAGCGCATTTACTGTGCTGGTAAGGTACCAATAAAAATAAGATAGCCCCACCAAATATGGCGGGGCTATCTGCGTTGAGGGGAGGCTTCGGCCTAAGTGTACCGCTACGCCTTCCCCCCGCGCTGCCGCATGGCCAACAAAATCATGGCAGCGGTAATCGCATCGTTAAGGGCGTTGTGCCGCGCAAGGGTTGGGATATTCAGCCCATCCAAGATATTTTGCAGGTGGAGGTCAATATAGGCTTCGGGGTTTTTCTTGAGCTGCCAGTCGTAATACAGGCCAGAGACTTCAATCTTAGGATTAGGCAGGTGAATGCCAATCAGCTGCTTTACATATTTATTGAGCACAGCGGCATCATAAGCAATGTAGTAACCCACCAAGGGTCGCCCCCCCGCAAAATCTAAAAACGCCTTGACCGCTTCAAGGGGCGGAACCCCTTGTGACACGTCCATGGGGCGCAAGCCATGAACCGAGACGTTCGCTCCTTCCAATATGCCTTTGGGTTTGACCAAGGTGTAAAACGACTCGCTGGTCAAAATGCGATTACCGCGCATTTTGACTGCGCCAATCGACAGTACTTCGGCTTTTTTGGGGTCTAGGCTGGTAGTTTCACAGTCCACACTAACGTATTCATCAGGATGCCCATCGAACAAATAGGTATAGCTGGGGTCTTTGAGCTGATGCCGTGCCCACGCGGTTTTCATCGCTGCAAACATAGTCAGAACCCCGAAATTTTAAAGTGGTGACGCATGGCCACCTTAAAGCGTTTCACCACCGCCAGTGCGTCTTTTAGCAAGTCACGGTCTAGGGTAGAAAGCTTGTCAGGGGCAATCAAGTTATTGGGCTTGCGACCGTGGGCAAGGGCATCCAACCCCGCCTTGAGCCGCATATGGAGCAAGAAGCCCAAGGCTTCGGCGGCATCATGCGCCAGTTGGCTTTCCAGCAGTTCTTTATCCGCCAAGGCCACCAGCCGCTCAAACGTATTGGACTGCGGCAGGTTGTTTTCCAGTGCCAACGCCCGCACCCCATGCACAATCGGGAAAATCCCACCTTTTTTCAGGTCGAGCAGTTTTTCGCCCTCCAGCGCCTTGGTACGGAGCTGAGAGAACAGCCCCAGCGGGGTGTCGAATTGGTCAATCGTGCGGGCAAAGCGCATAAAGAAGCTGGCATCGTCCTGCATGATGGATGCCACGTAGCGTTTGGCATCAGCCAGCAAACTCGCATCGCCGGTCACGACTTCGGCATCGACAAAAATCGCCAAATTCATCTGCGAATCGGTATCGGGTAAATACATCCAGTTGTAAATCTGGCTGCGGAAATCGGCCAGCGACTTACACCACAGCGGGTTGTTAACCATGATATTGCCAGGGCACACAGGGTAGCCAAATTCAATCAGCGTCGCCGAGAAGGTGTTGACCACCTGCTCTAGCATGGGGCAGACAAAGCCATCGCGGATAATCAGCGCGTTGTCTTGGTCGGTCTTGATGATTTGCTCCCCGCGCCCTTCACTGCCCATCACTACAAGGCAACTGTTTTCGACGAGGTCAGCAGGGGCAATCAGCCGCCATGCACGGGTAAACAGGTGGGTGTTGAGCGTTTGCACCAACCGCGCCAGTTGGGGGGCTTTAATGCCGTGGCTGGTAAGTACAGCAACCAAGCGGTCAATCTGCAGTGCGACCTCTTTGAGCGCGGGCAAAGAGGTCGCCAGCTCAATTTGCTGGGCAATCAGGTGAGAATGGTTGGAAAAGTAAGAGAGCAGGTCGATTTGTTCCAGCACGCCGGTGGGCTTGCCATGCTCGGTGACCACTACCCGCTGAATGCTGTGGCGGGTCATGGTGAGCAAGGCATTAAACAGATAGTCGTTGATGTCGCTGGTAATCAGCTCAAAGTGGGCGACTTCGGACAGCGGGGTGTGTGCCGGTGTGGCAGTCAAAATAATATCGCGGAAGTTGCTGGCGGTAAAAATACCGGTTTTGCCTTCGCATTCCACCAGCACAGATTTGGTGCGCTGCTGCTTCATGGTGACGGCGGCATCCATCACGGTGGCCGTGCCAGGGAGGAACACCGGCGTTTTGACGCAGGCTTCAGATACCGTGGCGGTCATCAGGGTTTGCAGCTCGCTGTTGCCTGACCGTTGCGCCATCGCAGAAAATTTTTCTGAAATGCTCTGGAAGAAAAATGCGCCAAAGACGGGGTTGGACTCAATCAGGTGCAGCACGACTTCTTTGGGCAGGGAATAGAGCAGGGCTTCTTCGTCTACCTCGAACCGATGCTGAGTTTGACCAGCGACCAAGGCGCGGGCATCGAAGGTATCGTGTTCGCGGTACAGGGCCAGCACTTCTTCGCCAGCCATTTCGCGGACAATACCCTTAATCACCATATAGAGGCATTCCACCGGCTGGGCAGGCGCAAGCAGCACTTCATCGTTGCCGTGAAACACAATATCAGCGGCGGCTTCGACGGTTTCGCGTTCACCGGCGGTCAAAACATCAAACGGGGGATGCTGGAAATCAAAGCGAGTCATAGGGGATACCTGACGGAGTAAAGAAGGGTTATACGCTTTAGTATATTACCCCTATGTCATGGTTTGTGGCTAGATTATTGCGCTTTGGTAAGCGCAATAGGGGCTGTCTGGTTGGAGAGGATAAGGCAGAATAAAGCAAGAACTAGAAAAAGAAAAACCCCTTGAGATTCAAGGGGTTTTCTTTACTTTCTGGTGGAGAGATAGGGATTCGAACCCTAGTGGGACTTGCGTCCCCCACTGATTTCGAGTCAGGGCCGTTTAGCCGCTCCGGCATCTCTCCTTCTCGAAAGAGGCGCAAATCATAACAAGCTTTCAGCAAAGTGGAAAGCCCCTTTTTCAGAAACACCACATCCCCAAAACAAATAGCAGCCAACAACCGCCACTCGCGGTAAATTCCCCACTTTAATTTTTCCCACAGACCCCCCGCCATGTACCTAGCCCGCCAAACTGCCCGCTTCGAAAAAATAGACCTCAACCACCACACCTATCACCTCCGACGCTGGGGCAATCCTAACGCCCCATTGCTGGTACTCCTGCACGGCTGGATGGATGCCTCGCCCACCTTTCAATTTATGGTTGATGCACTCCAAGAAGACTGGAACATCGTCGCCCCCGATTGGCGTGGATTTGGGCACAGCGCATGGAATGCAGGGAGCTATTACTTCCCCGACTATTTAGCAGATTTAGACGCGCTCCTGACCTATCTTTCACCCGACGCACCGGTTTTGGTTGCGGGGCACAGCATGGGCAGCATGGTTGCCGCACTTTATGCTGGCATCCGCCCAGAGCGTGTGGCACGGCTGGTTTCCATCGAAGGCTTTGGGTTGGCAGATGCCTCCCCGGAGGATGCCCCCCCCCGCTACGCCCGCTGGCTGCATGAATCTGCCCATGCCCCTCACTTTGCCCCCGTCTCTAGCCTTGAGGCTTTTGCTGAGCGACTGGTGCGCCGCAATCCCAACCTTCCCCTTGACCACGCCCTCTTCCTCGCCCACACCCTGACCGAGCCAGATGGGCAAGGCCGGTGGCGGCATCTCGCCGACCCCAAGCACAAAATCATCAACCCCATTTTGTACCGCCTAGAAGAGGCCAAAGCCTGCTGGCGTGCGATTCGCTGCCCTGTATTGTGGATTGTGGGGGCGGGGCAAAGCGACCACCCCCTCGCGCATGGCGTGCTGCACACCCTAGACGAACGCGCCACCTGCTTCGCTGACCTGCAGCGGGTGGACATCCCCAATGCAGGGCATATGGTGCAGCAAGAAAAACCCCTAGAAGTCGCCGCTGCCCTAGAAGCCTTTATGCGGCTAGGACGTTAATTCGGGGCTGCGCACGCGGGCATAACGGCAAAAGTGGTAAGCCCATCCCTCTGGATGGGTGTGGCTGTCGCGCTGGGTCAGCGTCCACAGGCTAGGGTCAAACGCCGGAAAATACGCATCCCCCGCAAAGGCCGCATCAATCTCGGTAAGGTAAAGCGCGTCCGCCAAGGGGAGGGCTTGGGCATACAGCTCCGCCCCGCCAATCACAAAGACGCGCGGCACCTCGCCCGCCAAAGCCAACGCCGCCGCCACCGAATCCGCACGGCTTGCCCCAGCTGCCTGCCAATTCGCTTGGCGTGTCACCACAATATTGTGCCGACCAGGCAGCGGGCGACCAATCGAATCCCACGTTTTGCGCCCCATCACAATCGGTGCCCCCAAGGTTGTGCGCTTAAAGTGCTGCAAATCCTCGGGCAAATGCCAAGGCAAGGTGTTGTTCAAGCCAATCACACGGTCACGCGCCACCGCGGCAATCAAAGCCAACTCCGTCATACCGCCACCTTGGCGCGAATGGCAGGGTCAGGGTCATAGCCAGACAAGGTGAAATCCTCAAATTTAAACGCAAACAAATCCGTGACGGCAGGGTTGAGCGTCATGATAGGCAAGGGCTTGGGCGTGCGCGTCAGCTGGAGTTGCACCTGCTCAAGGTGATTGCTGTAAAGATGGGCATCCCCCAGCGTATGAATAAAATCCCCGGGCTGCAGGCCACACACCTGCGCCACCATCAGCGTCAGCAGGGCATAGCTGGCAATATTAAAAGGTACGCCCAAGAAAATATCCGCACTCCGTTGGTAAAGCTGGCAAGACAACTTGCCCTCCGCCACATAAAACTGGAACAGCGTATGGCACGGTGGCAAGGCCATTTGGTCCACTTGAGCAGGGTTCCACGCTGATACCAGCAAACGGCGGCTATTGGGCGTAGTGCGTATCATCTCGACCAGCTTGCTGATTTGGTCAATACGACCGCCGTCGGGGGCGGGCCAATTACGCCATTGATAGCCGTAAACTGGCCCCAGCTCCCCGTTTTCGTCTGCCCACTCGTCCCAAATCGTCACTCCGTTATCGTTCAGGTAGCGGATATTGGTGTCGCCCGCCAAAAACCAGAGCAGTTCGTGAATGATGGACTTGATATGCACCTTTTTCGTAGTGAGCAGCGGAAAGCCCTCGGCAAGGTTAAAGCGCATTTGGTAGCCGAACACCGACAGCGTCCCCGTACCCGTCCGGTCGCCTTTGGCGTGACCTTGTGTTTGCACATGGCGCATCAGGTCTAAATAGGTTTTCATGTGGCACCTCGTTGATTCATAAAATGGTTTTTACCCATACAAATTAAGCCCGCATCCCGCGTGCTCGCCGAGGGCTTATAATTTTACCAGCAAGGGCAGCTTTGACTGGCCGCACCCCTCTCCAAGGAAGGTGCGCTGTGCTTCAAGAAAAACAGAAGCGCAAAGAAATCTTGTAAAATCACGACATTCAACTACGGTAGCAATCGGTCAATATGGCTGAAGATACAGAAAGTGATGACCGTTCAGAAGAACCGTCAGAACAGAAACTCCAGCAAGCACGCGAAGATGGCCAGCTACCCCGTTCCAAGGAGCTGGCCACTTTTGCTGTCACCATGGCCGGCTTAGTGCTGATAATCGTGACATGGGATGCCTTGGTGCAGTCGTTTACCGAAATGCTGCGCCTGACGTTTACCTTTGACCGAAAATCACTGGAATCAGAAGCCCTGCTGCACGAGCTGTTTATAAAGACACTCATAGACATGCTGGTCGCGCTGATTCCGATCATGGCAGGGCTGGTCTTGGCGGCTACTGCACCCACGATTTTGGTCGGCGGCTGGAATTTTACGCTAAAACCGCTCGAACCCAAGTTCAGCAAGCTCAACCCCATGCCAGGGATTGTGCGGATGTTTTCGCTCTCTGCGCTGATGGAGGCCGGCAAAGCCATCCTCAAAAGCGGGCTGATTGGGGGCGTGGCCATGTGGGTGATTTGGAACGAACGTACCGACTTGCTGCACCTGATTGATTTGCCCGTCGATAAAAGTATGACCGCACTGGGCGAGCTGACCAAGCACACGTTTATTATCGTCGTCAGTGCCATGATTGTGCTGGTGGTGGTGGATGTGCCTTTCCAGCTCTGGAACTTCAAAAAGAAGCTGCGCATGACCAAAGAAGAGGTCAAGCAAGAGCATAAAAACTCCGAAGGGAGCCCAGAAGTCAAAGGCCGGATTCGCCAGTTACAACGGGAAGCCGCACGCCGCCGCATGATGGAAGACATCCCCAAAGCCAACGTGGTGGTCACCAACCCAACCCACTACGCCGTGGCCTTGCAATACGAAGAAGGCATGAGTGCCCCCAAGGTCTTAGCCAAGGGCAAGCTACGGGTCGCAGCACGGATTATGGATGCCGCCAAAGAACACAAAATCACCATTATGCGTGCCCCACCCTTTGCCCGTGCCCTGTATCAACACGCTGAAATTGGGCAAGAAATCCCCACCGCCCTCTACACCGCTGCTGCACAGGTTTTGGCGTATGTCTTTCAGTTAAAACACTACAAAGAGCACGGTGGCATCACCCCCATTTTCCCTGACAAACTCCCCGTTCCACCGGAACTTGACCCCGACACCCAGAGCCAGCAAGATAGGCCGACCTCCGACAGAGAATAACGCTGGATGAATGACTTTGCCCTTCTGCTAAAAAGGTTCAACTACACCACGGTAGCTGGCCCCATCCTTATCTTGCTGATTTTGGGCATGATGGTACTGCCACTCCCTGCGGTGATATTGGACGTATTTTTTACTTTTAACATTGCCCTCTCCGTTATCGTACTGATGGTCGGGTTAAACACGCGCCAACCACTTGAATTTTCAGCCTTTCCTGCCGTACTACTGGTCACCACCTTGCTGCGGCTCTCGCTGAACGTCGCCTCTAGCCGGATTATTTTGCTGCACGGCCACAACGGCCCCGACGCAGCGGGCAAGGTGATTGAAGCGTTCTCCCACTTTCTGGTGGGCGGCAACTACACCATCGGTATCGTGGTGTTTGTGATTTTGACCATCATTAACTTTGTCGTGATTACCAAGGGTGCAGGGCGGATTGCCGAAGTGAGTGCCCGCTTTACCTTGGATGCCATGCCAGGCAAGCAAATGGCGATTGATGCCGACCTCAACGCTGGCCTGATTGGCGAAGACGAAGCCCGCGCCCGCCGCTTACAAATCACCGAAGAAGCCACCTTCTTTGGGTCGATGGATGGTGCATCTAAGTTTGTGCGCGGCGATGCCGTGGCCGGCATCATGATTATGTTGATTAACATCGTTGGCGGCTTGGCCGTGGGGATGGCTCAACATGATTTGCCACTCGGCAAAGCCCTAGAGGTCTACACCCTCCTGACCATTGGCGATGGCTTGGTTGCCCAAATCCCCGCCCTGATTATCTCTACCGCTGCCGGTATCGTGGTTTCCCGCGTTGGCACAGACAAAGACCTGTCCGAACAACTCTTGGGGCAGATGTTTACCCGCCCCCAAGTGCTGTATCTCACCGCAGCGGTCATGGGGCTGATTGGCGTTATCCCCAATATGCCGCACTTTGCCTTTTTGCTGATTGCCTCGGCACTGGGTGGGCTGGCCTATACGCTGGATAAAAATAACCGCCGACGGACCGCTATGGCCATTTCGCCCGAGCAAGAACTCGAAGCCCAGCAGCAGCTCACCGAAACCCCGCTGGCCGAAGTCAGCTGGAAAGACGTGCAAGCCGTCGACCCCATTGGCTTGGAAGTCGGCTACCGGCTTATTCCGCTGGTTGACCGTGCCCAAGATGGCGAACTCCTCCGCCGTGTGCGCGGCATCCGCAAAAAAATCGCCCAAGAGCTGGGCTTTTTGGTGCCGTCGGTGCATATCCGCGACAACCTCGAAATTCGTCCCAACGAGTACCGTATTTTGCTAAAAGGCGTAGAGGTCGGCCAAGGCGAAGCCTTCGTCGGGCAATACCTCGCCATCAACCCAGGGCGGGTGCTGGGACGGCTGCAAGGTACCGCCACCACCGACCCTGCGTTTGGTTTGCCTGCCACATGGATTGACGGTGCCACCCGCGACGAAGCCCAAACACTGGGCTACACCGTGGTGGATGCCAGTACCGTGGTGGCCACGCATATCTCTAATATCCTGTCCAACCACTCTGCCGAATTGCTGGGGCGTGAAGAAACCCAACAGCTGGTTGACCACGTTGCCAAAGACGCGCCCAAACTTATCGAAGACTTGGTGCCAAAAGTGGTGCCGATTAGCACCATGCAAAAAGTGCTACAAGCCATGTTGTCCGAGGGTCTGCATATCCGCGACATTCGCACCATTATCGAAACCTTGGCCGAGCATATTGTGCTGACCCAAGACATCGACGAGCTGACTGCCGCCGTGCGGGTCGCGCTGTGCCGTACCATTATTCATCAACTCTACGGCAGCGCGGACGAGCTCCCCGTCATGACCCTAGAGCCGAGCCTAGAGCAAATCTTGGTCAATGCCGTACAGACCAAGGGCGGCGGGCTAGAGCCTGGGCTGGCCGAAAACCTCTTGGCCAATGCCTCCAAAGAAACCGAGCGCGTCGAACAACAAGGGCAAGTGCCCGTGCTGCTGACCCCAGCCGCCCTACGACCGCTGCTGTCCAAATTCTTACGCCGCGCCTTGCCCCAACTGGCGGTGCTGGCGCACAACGAAATTCCAGACAACAAGACCATCCGCATCATTTCTGTGGTCGGAGGGCGAGAGTAACGCACTATGCAGGTAAAAAAATTCTTTGGCGCAACCACCCGCGATGCCCTAAAACAAGTCCGCGACGAACTCGGGCAAGATGCCCTTATTCTGTCTAACCGTCCCATTGCAGGAGGCGGCGTAGAAATCATGGCCGTTGCTGATGCGGACGTAAACGCCATTGCCACCCCAGCGACCCCTCAACGCCCTGCTCAACATGCGGCGGCTGCACAGGCCTACGCGCCGCTCAGTAGCCCTGCGGCACGCTTAGCTTCCCCGCCGCCGCCCCGTCCTGCAGCCTCCCATGCTGCCTTGTCCAGTGCGGTGGCACGCACCTATGCCATGCCGGTTGAGCCACTAGACGATGCCGAGCCGATGCTGCAATCGCCCCGCGTCTCGGC
>CALMOJ010000226.1 GCA_937871815.1 uncultured Neisseriales bacterium | reverse complement strand
GCTGTCCATCCCCGCCCTGAAGGGCGAGGTTTTACGCGCAACTGAAAAAACGGACACAAGATTTGTATCTGTGTCCGTTTTTTGCTGCGCGTGAGTCTGTGCCGCGTTTTACTTCGCGTCAGCCGCCTTAGGCTCGGCGAACTTGCCGCCTGCATTGTTGGCCATGTAGGCCACAACACGCGCCAATTCAGCATCGGTCAAATCAGCTGCGCCACCCTTGGCAGGCATGGCACGCAGACCGTTGGTTGCATTTTTAACCAAGGTATCGAAGCCCTGAGCAATCCGCCCTGCCCATGCGCCATTGTCGGCAAATTTAGGTGCGCCAATCAGCCCTGCAGCGTGGCAAGCGGCGCACACCGATTTGTAAATGGCTTCGCCAGAGCGGCTGCCCGGTGCGCCACCTTCACCCGCCACCGACAAGCCCACGGGCTTCAGTCGTGCAGCGACGGCTTCTTTGCTGACTGCGTCGGTGCTGACGACCATACCGCTGGTTGCCAACTTAATGACCAACCATGCCACCAGCGCGACCAAGCCGAGTACGGCCAATACAGCGGTCACGCCGCCGCCAGAAGAACATTTGTTTTCGCAACCCATGGGCTACCTGCCTTATTGAAAAGAAATGACAAATTGAATTAAGCCGGAATTATACGGAAAGCCACCGCATTGGCAAAGGTGCAAACGGGCTATCCCTGTTGTGGTCTACGGATGTGCCGAAAAGTAGGCAGGTTTTAGCCATCCAAATGGTCGGCAGTTGATGCGTTCAAGTGCTGCGTTTTGACAGATAAAAAAGGGAGTGACGGGTTGCCGTCAGCGGCTTGGCAAGGCTAATTCACGTACTCATTTTTGTTTGAGCGTCAAAACTTTTTGCTGGCGGGTAACGTTTTGCCTTTTTTGCCCCATATCACTGCCCGCGCCTTACCATGTGTCATGCTTGATATAGGACTAATAAATATAGTGCTACTGAAAAGTGTTGTTTTGAGCTGTAGGGTAAGGGGGCACCGCTTGGCCTCTCTTGGTTCTTGCTGTACCGGATAGCATGAAGTAATTTTCCTTTAGAGGGGAATGTATGCCAGTGCACAACACAGTTTGTAGAGGTGCTTTCTCTCGGCCAAGGGCACGCTTACTCCGCGCATTGCGGCAGGTGTGGACGCGTACACGGTTTGCTTACCGTTACGGGTTGTGGTCAAAACAAGGGGTAGGCAATAATCCCCATCCAGCCGCTTAGTCGCGTAGTTGTTTTAGATAAAAATGCCTAGCGTGTTACTCGTGCGCTTGTCTGAATTATGTTTTATTTACAGAGATGGGGAGTTCTGCACTATGGCATTTATTGATAACTTACGCTGGGGGTTACGCACCAAAAGTTTGGTCGCACTCACGCTTATTTTGGGGCTAGCACTGTGCTTTGCTTTTTTTGCCGGCGATTTTGCGCTGGATATGATGCGTAAAGAATTGGGCTCCTCGTTTGTAAAGAGTCATGTCTCCTTGCTCAAGGAACGTGTTCGTACCAAGGTTCTGCCCGAGCTAACCTTAACGCGCCAGTTGGCACAGTCTAGCGTCACACATCGCTGGCTGGCCGACGAAGAAAACCTCCGCCTCCGCGCAGAATTTTTTGAAGAAGCCGAAACCTATCGCCGTAGTTTTGCCGACCGGTCGTACGCCGCTATCAGCGCGAAGAGCAAGGCTTATTACCAAAATTCGGCCAACCAAACCTATAGTGAAGCCCCACGCTATTTTGTCAATCCAGACCGTGCTGCGGATGAGTGGTTTTTCTTAACGCTTAAGCAAAAAGAGGAATACAGCTTTAACGTCGATGGCACCAGCCCGACGCTGAAACGTACCCTGATTTGGATTAACGTCTTGGCACGCGACAAAGCCGGCACAGCGATGGGGGTGGTCAGTACAGGGCTGGATTTGACCGACTTTTTGGCGCAGTTTGTCCACACCAAAGAAAAAGGTATTTTGCCGATTTTTATGAGCCCAGAAGGGGCGATTCAAGCCCACCCCGACCCCAGCCTGATTTCCTATGTCGCCATGCGGGGTATTGACCCCAGCAAGACCATTTACGCCCTGCTAGACCGCGAAGATGAGCGCAACGCCCTGCGTGCAACCTTGAGTAATTCCGCACGCCAAACCGACAAGTACCCTGTGACCGTCGTCTCTGCCATGATGCAGGGCAAGCCCCGCTTGCTGGGCATTAGCTATGTGCCAGAGCTGAAGTGGTTCGCCGTGAGTGTGATTGACCTGCAGCAAGCCGGCGTGCTGGATGGCGATACGCTTGCGGGGCTGGCCAGTGCGGGTTTAGTGGTCGCCTTGGTGTTGGTCTTGCTAACGCAGCTGGGCTTTGACCAGCTGGTTCTTTCTCCGCTGCTGCGCCTGACCCGTACTGTGAGCCAGTGTGTCGATGGCAACTATAGTGTCGCGCTCCATACCTCACGTAAGGATGAGCTGGGCGACCTGACCCGCAGCTTCGATACGATGGTTACCAGCGTGCGTGAGCACACCGAAACCCTAGAAACCAAAGTGGCCGAGCGCACCGCCGACCTCAGCTTGGCTCATGCCAAAATCGAAGAAGCCCACCACGAGCTGACCGACAGTATTCGCTATGCCAGCTTTTACCAATCGGCACTGTTACCCGATATGACCATAAGTAACGTTAATCCCAATGCCAGCTTTGTGGTGTGGAAGCCCCGTGATGTGGTGGGCGGCGACTTGTATTTTATGCGCCCCACGGCGGAAGGCTGCTTTATTGGGCTGGTCGATTGTGCGGGGCACGGCGTGCCTGGTGCTTTTATGACCATGATTGCCTATGCCGCGCTGGATACCTCGTTGGCGATGATAGGGCCTAAAGACCCTGCCGCTTTGCTGACTCGATTCGATGATACCGTGCGCAGTATTTTGCCTCGCGCTCGTTTTGGCCAAATCACCACCGACATGGATATGGCTCTCTGCTATGTGGACTATGCTCAGCAGAACGTCGTTTACGCAGGAGCCAAGCTGCCACTGTATTGGGTGGACCAAACCGGCGAAGGGCAGGCTAAGCCCTCACGGCGTAATATCGCTGGCCAGCGCAAGGGCGAATTTGAAAACCAAACCCTAGAGGCCGTGCCTGGTCGCTTGTTCTACTTGTCTTCTGATGGTTTCTTAGACCAAGCGGGCGGGAGTGAAGGTTTTGGCTTAGGCACCACCCGCTTTACCGCCTGCCTCCGTGCCCATGCCCAGCTGCCGCTGTTGGCACAAAAGTCCGCACTCGAAAACCTACTCAGCCAGTGGAAAGGCGACCTACCGCAACGAGACGATGTTACCGTGCTAGGGTTTTGTCCCTCACTGTTTGTGTCCCCTGATATTCTTAAGGGGTGAAAATTGCTGCCGTTCCCCTCATTAAGAGCAATAAGGAGCCAATGTGCTAACCCCTGATATTTACGCGCTACGCCAAACGTTTATGCAAGAACGTATCTTGCTATCGTTTAATGGCCCTTTTACCGAATCGCTGATTGATGAAATCGGCTCTGCCCTGCGCGAACATATGCTGGCATTGGTCGAATCTCCCTCCGCGATTACTGATGTGTTTTCGATGTATATCGAAATGACGCAAAACATTCGCCGCTACACGATGGAGCATGACCTACAGGGGGCGGCAGCCAGTGCGATTATTGTAGTTTCTCGGGATAGTGACGGGGTTTACACCGTCAGTGCCGGCAATATGGTGTACCACGCCGATGGCGAACGCTTGCTGGCACGGGCGCAGAGCTTGCAAGAGATGGATAAAGTCGCGCTTAAAGCGGCCTTTAAAGCACAGCTGCGGCAACCCCGAGACACCAGCAAAAAATTCAACGGTGCAGGCTTGGGGCTGATTGATATGGCACGCAAGGCAACCTTCCCTCTACGTGCAACCCTAACCGTTGAAGATACCGATTTTTCTTTTTTTAGCTTACACGCTTCACTCTAAAGGGCTTTGTAATGAAAGACCTACATTTCACAGCAACAACATCTACGCCCGATGTTGATGCAAATTGGGAAGCCGGCCGACTGCGCATGGGGGGAGATTCCTACCCCGAAAATTCTTTTGATATATTTCAGCCGGTGATTGATTGGCTCGAGTCTTTTTTGACCACAGAAACTCGTCCTATTTTGCTGGAACTCAGCTTGGTCTATCTGAATACCAGTAGCGTTCGGGTGCTGATGGATATGCTCGATATCCTAGAAGAAGCCCACCAAGGCGGGCGCGGTGTTGAAGTTGTCTGGTTGTATAACGAAAACAACGAACGGGTTGGTGAGTTGGCTGAAGAGTTCAAAGAAGACTGCACCTTCCCATTCCACATTCGCGCGGAATAAAAGATGACCTCGGCAGAGCCTAGTGGTGAGAATCTAGAGCAGCTTGTTGATCTACTGCTCAGCGAAGTTGCCCCAGATGACCCCACCCAACTGCGGCAGGGGTTGCGTGCGGTTTACGCTGCCTATCAAAACCAACAACGGATGATGGATCGGCTGATTCGGGTGTCTGATCGCTACCAAACTATTGAGCGTAACCACGGTATCTCTAGCCAAAGCCACTACAAACGCAAAATGCACCAGCTCGAAAAGCTCGTGCGGATTAGCGATAGCTACCAAGGTATGATGCAAGACCTGAATGCACGCCTGCATCAGCTATCCATTAGCGACGAGCTGACCGGCTTGCCTAACCGCCGCTATGGCGTAGACCAGCTAGAAAAAGCCGCCAGCTTTGCCTGTCGTAGTGGTGGCTCGCTCACCTTGGGAATTGTCGATATTGACCTGTTTAAACGGGTTAACGATACCTACGGGCATTTGGTTGGGGATATGGTGATTCGAGAAATCGCGAAGGTACTGCACAGCAACCTTCGTACCTCTGACACTTGTGCCCGCTGGGGGGGCGAAGAATTTTTGATTCTGCTGCCTGCCACGCCCCATCAAGCTGCTGAGCCACTGTTTGACCGGCTGCGGAAAGCGGTCCAGTCACTGCCTTTGGGCATCCATCAGCAGGGGCTGTCGGCCTCTGTCAGCATTGGATTCACCGACTATCGCAGCGAAGAGCCCATTCACCTTGCTTTGCATCGTGCGGATGAGGCTCTATATGAAGCCAAAGCCTTAGGGCGTAACTGTGTCCACTATGGGGCTTAACCCCTCGGGGGGCGATCGGTTTCTTTAGGTAACGTTGGCTACCTAAGCTGGCATCGCTAACACTACGTGGCTTGCTGGGTGGGTCGGTTAGCCCCAAGCCGCCGCCTGCCCCGCCTCCCACTAGGCTGCCTAAGCACAGCAGCCCAACCAGTCCCCGCCCCCGCTTACCGACTATAACCCCCCCTTCCACTTTGCTGGATGGCGGGATGGCTCATGGCGGGAAAAGGCCGGACGGCTTTGCTGCGCGTGCTGGGGGCGAGTGTAGCCCGCTTCAGGCTGTACCTGACCACCAGCAGGGCGATAGTGTGGAGGGCTAGGGCTGGGGCGTTGCCCCTCGGGGCGGGCAGGGTCTGGCCGGTTAAACCCAGGGGGCTGCCGGTCGTAGGGGCGTATTACAGGGCGATGATGGTCGGTATCGGCGGGGTGATAGCCCAATTGCTGGTGGGTGTTGGGGTTTTGATAGGCAACACCACGGCGGTGAAGCGGGTTGTGCTGCCATGCGGGGTGACCGTTTATGCTAATAAAATTGATGTTGTTGTGGGGGCGATTGCGGTAGGCAAAGTGGTGGTGCCCCCAGTTGGGGTGCATGTTGTCAAAAATAGAGTGGATGATGGCCACACCCGCGCCAAAAGCAATCCCTGCAGCCACCACTTGCCCAAAAGAAGGTGGGCGATACAGGGGTGGCGGTTGCCAAAATAGTGGCGGATAGGCTGGCCAGTCCCACGCGCCATACACCACGTTGGGGTTGTAGTACGGCACATGAACCACTTGGGGATTGGCGGGCTGAATCACAATCGCGCTGCCCTGCTGCACCACATTTTGCTGGGCGGTATTTTGCAGCGAACCCTGCGCCTGCGCCTTTTGCCGCAAGCTCTGTACTGTGTCCATCACCTCCACTTGCTGCGCTAAAAACGCATCGCCGAGCTGCTGTGTCCATTCGAGGTTATCGTGCATCATGGTCAGCACCGAAGGAAATTCGGCTAGGGCTTTGACGCTGGTATCCCATGGTTTGTCTTTGACCATGTGGGCAAGACTATTACCTTGGCGGTTGGGATTGGCCTTTATAAACTGCTCGGCCTGAATCACTTCCAGCGGATAGGTCGCCGCCACCAGTACCTGCGTCAACAAGGGGTCGGGATAGAGTGCGATGGGGGCGAGTAATTGGTCGAGCACCGCTTGCCCATAGGGCTGCTGCGCCGACATCGTTTGCGCCTGCGCCACGGGGAATGCCGCACTGGGCAAGCCCGTCCACAGCACACAGGCCACCACTGCGCCTAGCCACTGCCGATACCGATAAACCATGATGTCCCCCTTGTTGTATCTACACATTAAAACACTGCATCCCTTGGGTGGATAGGTGACATTAAAGACCGGAGATTCCTACGGTCCTCAGGCGCGGCATTGTGTCGCGCCTGAATCGCTGCGGTGGGCTCCTCTGCTGCTGACGGCATAGCCGCACCATTCACTTCACAGGCTAACTGGGCGTGTCCCTCCCATCCTTTAAAACGTATTCAAAATCGGCGAGACTCGGGTAATCCTGCGTTGAAATGCCCCAAAAAATGCGGATGGATTCAGTTCCAACGGCGTTTTTTGGGGCATTTCGCCTTGGCAACCCCTGCGCCCTTGAGATCGTAAACAGCTTCTAACGCTCGTCCGCTGCCCTTCAACCTGATAAATTGCAATTTTTGCGATTTAAACCGACTTTATGCGACCCAAACCACTGCTACCGGAGTACTGCCATGACGACTGAACCGTGGATTTCGGTCGCTCAGATAGCCGAGCATCTGGGCGTAACCCGAGACTCAATTTACCGCTGGATCGACCGCAAGAACCTGCCTGCACACCGCGTGGGACGACTGTGGAAGTTCCAAGTGTCCGAGGTAGATCAATGGGTACGTTCAGGCGGTGCCGATGAAGACAAATTAAACGATTTGACAGGAAACCAAGCATGACCAGCACCCAACAACGCGCCGCCCTACAAAGCCAAATCTGGAAAATTGCCAATGATGTCCGAGGTGCCGTTGATGGCTGGGACTTCAAGCAATACGTACTTGGCAGCCTGTTCTACCGCTTTATCAGCGAGAACTTCGCCAGCTATATCGAAGGTGGTGACGATAGCGTGAACTATGCCGCGCTGCCCGATAGCGTCATCACCGCAGACATCAAAGACGATGCCATCAAGACCAAGGGTTATTTCATCTACCCCAGCCAGCTTTTTGCCAAGGTCGCGGCCAGTGCCACCACCAACGAAAGCCTGAATACCGATCTAGCCGCCATTTTTGCCGCGATTGAAAGCTCCGCCAACGGCTACCCCTCGGAGCGCGACATCAAAGGCCTGTTTGCCGATTTCGACACCACCAGCAACCGCCTTGGCAACACCGTCGTCGATAAAAACACCCGTTTGGCTGCGGTGCTCAAAGGCGTGGCTGGGCTGGAATTTGGCGATTTTGAAGGCAACCATATCGACTTGTTTGGCGATGCCTACGAATTTTTAATCTCCAACTACGCCGCCAATGCTGGTAAATCCGGCGGTGAGTTTTTTACCCCGCAGCATGTGTCCAAGCTGATTGCCCAGCTCGCCATGCACCAGCAGACCAGTGTTAACAAGATTTACGACCCCGCCTGTGGCTCCGGCTCGCTGCTGCTGCAAGCCAAGAAGCACTTTGACGCTCACATCATCGAAGACGGGTTTTTTGGGCAGGAAATCAACCACACCACCTATAACTTGGCGCGGATGAATATGTTCTTGCACAACATCAACTACGACAAGTTCAACATCCAGCTCGGCAATACCCTGCTCGCCCCGCATTTTGGCGACGACAAACCCTTCGATGCCGTCGTTTCCAACCCGCCGTATTCGGTGAAATGGATTGGCAGCGACGACCCCACGCTGA
>CALMOJ010000225.1 GCA_937871815.1 uncultured Neisseriales bacterium | reverse complement strand
AAAAAAAACACCCCCTGCTCTGGTCAAATAACCAAAACAGGGGGTGTTTTCACTGCATAGCGGGGCAGTGCCTCCGCGCTGGTTCTCCCAAGCTACACAGCGTGCAGCGGCGTACCGGCTCAGCCGTCAGGCATAGTCCGCCGTTGCAGGGCAGGCGCAGACCAAGTTCCGGTCGCCATACACATCGTCAATCCGATTGACCGAAGGCCAGAACTTGTTGTCGCGCACCCACGCCAGCGGAAACACCGCTTGTTCACGGCTATACGACCGCGACCAGTCCGCCACCATCACATCGGCTTGGGTATGTGGCGCGTGCTTCAGCGGGTTGCTGTCCGCTGCCCATGCGCCGCTTTCGACGTGGGCAATTTCTGCCCGAATCGCCAGCAAAGCCTCAATAAAGCGGTCAAGCTCGGCTTTGGATTCGCTCTCGGTCGGCTCAATCATGATGGTGCCCGCCACGGGGAAGCTCATGGTCGGGGCATGGAAACCGTAGTCCATCAGCCGCTTGGCCACATCCACTTCGGTAATGCCGGTGGTTGCTTTCAGGGGACGCAAATCCAAAATGCACTCGTGCGCCACCCGACCATTTTTGCCGGTGTAGAGCACGGGGAACGCACCCGCCAATCGCTGCGCCACATAGTTGGCGTTGAGCAAGGCCACTTGGGTGGCTTTCTTCAGGCCGGCACTGCCCATCATGCGGATATACATCCACGAAATCGGCAAAATCGACGCACTGCCAAACGGTGCAGCTGACACCGCGCTTTGCCCTTCGCTGCCGTTGGCAATCGGTGCCACGCTGTGGTTAGCCATAAACGGCGCAAGGTGGGCTTTGAGGCCAATCGGCCCCATGCCGGGCCCGCCGCCGCCGTGGGGAATGCAGAAGGTCTTGTGCAAATTCATGTGCGACACGTCTGCCCCCACCTTGCCGGGTTGCACCAAACCCACCAGTGCATTCAGGTTGGCACCGTCCATATAGACTTGCCCCCCTTCGGCGTGGATGGTGTCGCAAATCTCGCGCATGGCTTCTTCAAACACGCCGTGGGTCGAAGGGTAGGTCAGCATCAAACACGCCAAATCCGCACGATACTGGGCGGCCTTGGCTTTAAGGTCGGCCACGTCCACGTTGCCGTTGTCGTCGCAGGCCACCACCACCACTTGCATCCCCATCATTTGCGCCGTGGCAGGGTTGGTGCCGTGGGCTGATTTGGGAATCAAACACATCGTGCGATGGGCAT
Organism: uncultured Neisseriales bacterium; assembly: GCA_937871815.1. Classification (GTDB taxonomy): domain Bacteria; phylum Pseudomonadota; class Gammaproteobacteria; order Burkholderiales; family Aquaspirillaceae; genus Rivihabitans. The sequence continues at coordinate 6,792 of CALMOJ010000225.1, read as the reverse complement.
CGCCTCGGCTGGCGTGGTAACGACGAATCGCCAACAGCCCCGCGTATTCCCCCTGCGCCCCCGAATTGGGCTGCATACAAATCGCATCAAAGCCGGTAATCGCCTTCAGTTGTTCGGACAGGCTATCCAACATCTCGGCGTAGCCCGCTGCGTGTGCAGCGGGGGCAAAGGGGTGGAGGCCGCCAAACTCTGGCCACGTAATCGGCAGCATTTCGCTGGTGGCATTGAGCTTCATGGTGCAGCTCCCCAGCGAAATCATCGAGTGGTCGAGTGCCAAATCCCGATTTTGCAGCCGCTTCAGATAGCGCAGCATTTCGGTTTCGCTGTGGTGGGTGTTAAACACCGGATGGGTCAGATAAGGCGTGGTGCGGCACAGTGCAGCAGGCAAAGGCTCGGCTTCGACGGCATCCAGCGCGGCCACATCGACCAACTCGCCGGTCAACAGCGCGATAAGGGTGGCGACATCGTCACGGGTGGCAACTTCGTGGAAAGCCACGCCCAGCGTCTGGGCATCGACACGGCGCAAGGTATAGCCTTGGGCTTCTGCCGCCGCCAACAGCGCGTCGGTACGGCTGCCGGTTTCAACCAGCACGGTGTCAAAGAAAGCGCGATGCACCACTTTGCCGCCCTTGGCCACCACCCCCGCCGCAAACAACACCGCCAAACGGTGAATCAGGCGGGCAATGCGCTGAATACCGGCTTGGCCGTGATAGACGGCGTAAAAGCCCGCCATATTCGCCAGCAAAACTTGCGATGTGCAGATGTTGGAATTGGCTTTTTCACGGCGGATATGTTGCTCGCGGGTTTGCAAGGCCATCCGCAGCGCGGGCTTGCCGTTGGCATCGACCGACACACCGATAATCCGCCCCGGCATGGCGCGTTTCAGTGCGTCACGGCTGGCAAAGTAAGCGGCGTGCGGCCCGCCAAAGCCCATGGGCACGCCAAAGCGTTGTGCCGAGCCCAGCGCGATGTCTGCGCCCATCTCGCCTGGCGATTTCAGCAGCGCGAGTGCCATCAAATCCGCCGCCACGACCGTCACCGCCCCCGTCGCTTTAACCGCCGCGAGGGTGTCGGTCAGGTCGCTAACCGCGCCTTGGGCATTGGGATATTGGAACAACGCCCCAAACACATCCGCTGCTGCGGCTTGGTCTGGCGTGCCGAGCACCAGCTCAAAGCCAAACGGAGCCGCACGGGTTTTGAGCACGTCTAGGGTCTGCGGCCATACTTGGCTATCGACAAAAAAGCGGTTGCTTTTGCTGGTCGAAACGCGCCGTGCCATCGCCATGGCTTCAGCGGCGGCGGTGGCTTCGTCCAGCAGCGAGGCATTGGCCAGCGGCAAGCCGGTCAGGTCAATAATCACTTGCTGATAATTCAGCAGGGCTTCAAGACGACCTTGGGCGATTTCTGCTTGATAAGGGGTGTAAGCGGTATACCAGCCGGGGTTTTCCAGCACGTTGCGCAAAATGACCGCAGGGGTCAGCGTATCGGCGTAACCCATGCCAATAAAGCTGCGGCTGAGGCGGTTTTGGCTGGCCATCGCTTTGAGTTCGGCGAGGGCTTCGTGCTCGGCGCGGGGGGCGGGCAGGTCGATGGGGTGGTCGAGCAAGATGCTGGCGGGCACGGTCTGCGCCACCAAGTCATCCAGCGAAGCCGCCCCTATGGTGGTCAGCATGGCGGCAATCTCGGCTTCGGAAGGGCCGATATGTCGCTCAATAAAGCCGCCGTGGTTTTCGAGTTCAGTTAAAGAAGCCATGGACATTACTCGCCGATTTCTTGGGCGTAGGCTTCGGCGGACAGCATGGCTTCTAGCTGGGCAGGGTTGCTAGGCTGCAAGCGGAAAAACCACGCTGCGCCGTAGGGGTCGGTATTGACGCTTTCGGGGGCGGATTCGAGGGCGGCGTTGATTTCCAATACTTCGCCATCCAGCGGGCTATACACGTCAGAAGCCGCTTTGACCGACTCCACCACACCGGCGGCATCGCCACTGGCCAGTACGCGCCCTACCGCGGGCAGCTCAACAAACACCACATCGCCAAGGGCTTCTTGGGCGTGGTCGGTAATGCCCACGGTGACGGAACCATCGGCGTTGACGCGCACCCATTCGTGGCTGGCATTGAATTTGAGGTCGGCGGGAATGTGGCTCATGGGAAACTCCTTGGGTAGATTTTAGAGGGGTGGCGCGGTTAAAAAATAAAGGGAAAGCAAGAAATGGGGCAGGAAGGTGCGCTGTTTGCTGCAAATACACTGCCAGACGGAGGTCGGGTTTTAACCCGACAAAGCATCGGGATAAATCCCGACCTACACAGAGGCTTCGGGGTATTTCGCCTTGGGAATCCCTGTACTGGCTAGGGCGTAAACAGGTTTTTACGCAAAAACCTTTTGCCCGTGGCGCACAAAAGGCAGCTTGACGACGCGAACGGTGGTCAGCGTGCCGCGCAAATCCACTTGGGCGGTGTCGCCGGTGGAGCTGGGCACACGGGCAATGGCGATAGAGTGTTTCAGCGTTGGCGAGAAGGTGCCGCTGGTAATCACACCGGCTTCGGCGGCCTCGGCCACCTGCACCGCCATCCCCTCGCGCAGCACGCCGCGCCCTTCCAGCACCAGTCCGACTTGCTTCATGCTGACACCGGCAGCACGTTCGGCTTCGAGGGCGGCGCGGCCAATAAAGTCACGTTCGCCATCCCATGCAACCGTCCAGCCCATGCCTGCGGCAAGGGGGCTGATGCTGTCATCCATATCATGACCATAGAGGTTCATGCCGGCTTCCAAACGCAGGGTGTCACGCGCCCCCAAGCCGGTGGGCGCGACCCCAGCGGCGACCAAGTCACGCCAAAAAGCAGGCGCATCGGCATCGGGGAGCATGATTTCGAGCCCGTCTTCGCCGGTGTAGCCGGTACGCGCCACAAACCACGCGCCGACTGGCAGGCCTTGGAACACTTTCAGGCTGTTGATGGTGTCGGCGAGCGCAGGGCGGGCAGCGGCGACTTTGGCGCGGGCGTGGGGGCCTTGAATCGCCAGCATCGACAGGTCATCGCGCACGGTCAGCGTGACGGCAAAATCAGCCGCCACTTGGCGCATCCATGCAAGGTCTTTTTCGCGGGTGGCGGCGTTGACCACCACGCGGTAGCCCCAGTCGGTCAGGTACACAATCAGGTCGTCTACCACGCCACCGGCGGCATTTAGCATCCCTGCGTAAAGGGCTTTGCCGACAAAGCCTAATTTGCGCACATCGTTGGTAATCAGGCGTTGCAGATAGGCTGGGCTGTCTGTGCCGGTCAGGTCAATCACCGTCATGTGGGACACGTCAAACATCCCTGCATCGGCGCGGACGGTTTCGTGTTCTTTGAGCTGAGAGCCGTAGTGAATCGGCAATGCCCAGCCCGCAAAATCAACGATTTTGCCTCCAGCAGCAAGGTGTTCGGCGTAAAGCGGGGTGTGTTGGGGCGTGGCGGTCATGGCGCAATCCTAGATAAAAAGGGGGTGATAAGGCGAATCACACCCCTCTGTCCGGTTGACCTGAGATTTTCCGGCGGTGCGCAAGTGTCCGAGCGCATGGTGCCGTTAGCCCCTTCGGTGGACGCGGCTGCGTCGCTCTCCAGAGTTGGTGGTTTTCGTAGACCGAAAACCGTGTCATGCAGTCCTTTTGCCTGAGCGATTGCGGGTGCGCTTGCGCCTTCGGCGGCGGCCTCGTTTCAGCCGTGCTCTCCTGCTGTGACGCGGCGATTATGGTGGGGCAAGGCAGAAATGGCAAGGCGGGCGGGCGGGCGTGAATACAGCGGTGGCAATCATGGGGGGGCAGGACAGGGCACGCGCCGCCCAATCCCGACACGACCGGCCCCCTATGACCACTGCACCCTAGTTTTGATTCAGCCCGCCCATCAGGGTGGTGACGTTGTAGCGGAAAAATTTCAGATAGGTGTCTGCCGCTGTGCCAGGGGCGGAAAGCGCGTCGGCGTAGAGCTTGCCCCCCACGGTCACACCAGCCTCGCGGCTGAGCTGCGCCACCAAGCGGCTGTCGGTCATGTTTTCGACAAACACGGCTTTGATTTTTTCGTGGCGGACTTGGCGCACCAACTGCGCTACGCCCTTGGCCGAGGCTTCGGCATCGGTGGAAATACCCTGTGGGGCGATAAAGCGGATTTGGTAGTGCTGTGCCAAATAGGCAAAGGCCTCGTGGCTGGTCACCACTTGGCGGCGTGCACGGGGGATGCGTTCAAACTGGGCGCGGGCAAAGGTGTCGGCTTCGTCAAGCTGCTGCGCATAGCGGGTTAGTCGCTGGGCGTAGTAGTCCTTGCCGCTGGGGTCGGCTTGGGTCAGGGCGGCGGCGATGTTCCGTACATAGACTTTGACGTTTTGCGGGTTGTGCCATGCGTGGGGGTCTTGTCCGCTGTGCCCGTGTTCGCCTTGTCCGGCGGGGTTGTTTTGTGGCGCAATCCCCGCGCTGGCGATGACGGTTTTGCCCTTAAAGCCAGACGACTTGGCTAAGCGGCTGACCCAGCCTTCAAACCCCAAGCCGTTGACCACAAACACGCTGGCACGGTTGAGCTTTTTGACATCTTGGGGGGCGGGTTGATAGACGTGGGCATCTTGGTCAGCCCCCACCAAGGTGGTGACGTTTACCCGCTCACCACCGATTTCTTGTACCAAATTGCCCACAATGCTAAAGCTGGCCAGTACCTGCAGCGGATCCGCTAACACGACGGTGGGACTGAGCCAAAACAGGCTGCTTATCAGTAGTTTTTTCATCGTGCTTAGCCTCGCCCAAATCGGGTGGTCAGCCACGTACCAATTTCAGCGATTTCTTCCATGCAGACCGAGTGCATCATCGGGTAGGTGTACCAGACCACTGGCTGTTGGTGGGCTTGTAAGGTTTTGGCCGCCATTTCACCCAGTGCCACCGGCACCACGTTGTCAAAGCTGCCGTGGGCGGCAAAGATTGGCGTTTGCGCATTGGCAGGGTGGCGATGCTCGGCCAGATAGTCTTGGCTGGGCAGATAAGTGGACAGGGCGATAATCCCTGCGAGGGTATGGGGATAGGTCAGCCCTGTGGTGTAGGCCATCGCACCCCCTTGGGAAAAGCCGGCCAGCACGATGTTGGCCGCAGGAATGCCACGGTCTATTTCACGTTGAATCAGCGCGTCAATTTGGCTGCGGGAGGTCTTGATGCCTTCAAGGTCAACGTGGCGAGAGATATTGTCAAAATACAAAATATCGTACCAAGCCCGCATCACATAGCCGTTGTTGCAGGTAATGGGCATGGTGGTGGCGTGAGGAAAAACAAAGCGCACGGCGAGGTCAGCAGGCAAGCCCAGCTCGGGCACGATAGGGGCAAAGTCGCCGCCATCTGCCCCCAAGCCGTGCAACCAAATCACCGCATGACGCGGTGCGGGGGCAGTTTCAATTTCGATGCAGCTCAGCAGGGCGGGGGTCGGAGTCGTCATGGGGGGCTTTCATATTTAGTGAGAGGAAGGCGCGGCAGCGGCGGCTTACAGAGAGGATGCGCCAAAGCAGAAAAGGTCAAAAGGGGTGGGGCTGAATTGTTACAGTATAACGCCGCCGATGCAACCACCCTGCAGCCCCCCGTACGGCGTGCTTTCCTGTGCAGGGGGGCAATTGGTTAAAATACCCACTTCTCCTCTCCCTGTTTAGGAATCGACCATGCCCGCCACCCCTGCCAGCCTTGGCTACCACATGCCTGCCGAATGGGCACCCCATGCCCGCTGCTGGATGGGCTTTCCGTGCCGTGCCGAGCTTTGGGGCGGCGATGCGGCCCTCGCTACCGCCCGCCGTGCCTACGCTGCGACGGCACAAGCCATCAATCAGTTTGAGCCGGTCAGCATGATTTGCGCCCCCCAAGACGAAGCCACCGCCCGCCAACTGTGCGGCAGCGGGATTGAGATTGTGCCCATGCCGCTGAACGATTCTTGGCTACGCGACCAAGGCCCGACCTTTTTGGTCGATGGCAGCGGCAAGCTGGCGGGGGTGGATTGGGTGTTTAACTGCTGGGGCAATTTGTTTCCCGATTATGCCGAGGATGCCGCCTTGGCCAAGCGCATTCTCGCCCACACCGACACCCCCCGCTTGGCTGCCCCGTTTGTGCTAGAGGGTGGCTCGTTTCATGTCGATGGCGAAGGCACGGTGCTGACCACCGCCCAATGCCTGCTGCACCCCAACCGTAATCCCCACCTGACCCGTGCTGACATCGAACAAAACCTATGCGACTGGCTGGGGGTCAGCAAAGTGCTCTGGCTAGGAAATGGGCTGTTTGATGACCATACCGATGGGCATGTGGACGACATTGCCTGCTTTGCCAAGCCTGGCGTGGTGCTGGCACAGCGCACCGATGACCCCTTCGACACCAACTGGCCGAGCTGGCGCGACAATGCGGCGCGGTTGGCCGAGATGACCGATGCCCAAGGACGCAAGCTGGAGGTGATTACCTTGCCCGCCCCCGCCGCACGGTTTGACGACGCGCCGAAAAAGCTGCGGCTGGCACTGTCGTATATCAACTATTACCCCGCCAATGGCGGCTTGGTGATTCCGTGCTTTGACGACCCCGCCGATGCCGAAGCCTTGGCGATTTTCCGTGAGGTGTTTCCTGACCGGCAGATTGTGCAAGTCCCCGCCCTTGATATCTTGCGTGGCGGCGGGGGAATCCATTGCATCACCCAGCAGCAGCCCTTGGGGCGTTAGAACCTGTTTACGATCTCAATGGCGCAGGGGTTGCCAAGGCGAAACACCCCGAAGCCCCTGTGTAGGTCGGGATTTATCCCGATGCTTTGTCGGGTTAAA